>CAZXNY010000099.1:0-7200 GCA_964642205.1 uncultured Caulobacteraceae bacterium | reverse complement strand
AAGCGCGCTCGCTGTTCGAGAACCGCATGAAGCTCGTGTCGCGCCAACTCGCGCGCGCACCCTACATGGCGGGCGACGCGTTCACCGCCGCCGACATTTCCGTCGCCTACGCGCTCCAATTTTCCGACCGCACGATCGACTACCCGCTCGCGGACCAAGAACGCGCGTACCTCGCCCGCGTCACCGCCCGCGCCGGCTACCAGCGCGCAATGGACGCCTGCCCCGAACTGCGCGCCTGGGAAGCCAGCATCGCCGAACGCCGCGCGGCAGCGCGCGCGACCTAGCTACCTCGCCGCGCCATTGCGAAACGCGCGCGGCGAAGCGCCAGTCTCGCGTTTGAACGCATTGCTGAACGCGCTCTCCGATGCGTACCCGAGCGACGCTGCGATCACGGCGACGCTCTCTCGATCTTCGCGCAATGCGCGCTCTGCGAGCCGCATGCGCCATTGCGTGAGATAGGTCAGCGGCGGAACGCCCGTCGCCGCCTTGAAATGCGCCGCGAACGTCGTCCGGGACATCGCCGCCGCGCGCGCCAGTTCATCGAGGCCCCACGCGCGCCCAGGCTCCGCGTGCATCAAGTTCAGCGCCGCCGCAATGCGCGGATCGGCGAGCGCGCGCAGCCAGCCCGCCGGCGCCTCGCCCACATTGCGCAAATGCTCGCGCAGGATTTGCATGAACAAAAGCTGCGTCAGCTGCGCCGACACAAGCTCTCTGCCCGGCTGCGCGCCAGCGCCCTCCGCCACCAGCTGATCCATCAGCCAGCGCGACACCACCGCCTGCGGTGAGGCCGCGCCGATATGAATCCACGGCGGCAGCACTTCCATCAGCAGCCGACCGCTCGCCGGCGCGAGCTCGACATGCCCGCCGAGATATTCAAACGCGCCGCCATCGCCGAGCGTCACGTGCGTTGCGCCCGCGCCGGAAAACACACTGATCGCATCGACAGGTTCAACATCGAGATCGCTCGCGAGCACAAAGCCGCGTTGTTCCGCGAGCAGCGTCACGTCGCCCGCTTCCAAGCGCCCCGGCGCCGGCTCGCCCTCGAGCGTCACCCAGCACGCGCCTTTGATCACGGCGGCGAACTTGATCTTGTCGCGCGCGGGAAAGCGGATCGCCCACGGCCCGCCCGCCGTGAACCCGCCCGTCAGCACCGCGCGCGCATTCGCGATCGAGAGAATGTCGGAGAGCGGGTCGGCCATCCCCGTACTTTCGCGCAAGTATTAGGGACGTTCAAGCATTCAGCGTCCGCCCACGCCTACGTATGTCAAACCCACGGAAACGAGGGAGGCCGCGATGGACGAGAAACTGGTGCTGGTGACGGGTGGGACCGGCTTCATCGCGCAGCACTGCATGCTCGCGCTCCTCGCGGCCGGCTACCAGGTGCGCACCACTGTGCGCTCGCTCAAGCGCACCGGCGAAGTCCTTGCGAACCTGCGCGCCGGCGGCGCCGAGCCCGAAGGCCGCGTCTCCTTCGCCCTCGCCGATCTCGCATCCGACGCCGGCTGGACCGAGGCCGCCGCAATCTGCGCCTATGTCATTCACACTGCGTCGCCAACGCCCTCGGGCGAATACGCCGCCGAAGCAGAATGGATCGCGCCCGCCGTCGAAGGAAACCTGCGCGTGCTGCGCGCCGCGCGCGATGCCGGCGTCAAACGCGTCGTGCTCACGTCTGCTTTCGGTGCGGTCGGCATGGGTCACAAACCGATGAACCGCCCGTTCAACGAAACCGATTGGTCAAATCTCGACGCGAATATCGCGCCCTATCAAAAATCGAAAACGCTGGCCGAGCGCGCCGCGTGGGACTTCATCGCGCGCGAAGGCGCCGGCCTCGAACTCGCGGCGGTCAATCCCGTTGGCGTCATGGGCCCCGTTCTCGGCCCCGACTATTCGCACTCCATCCGCATCATCAAATCGCTGATGGACGGCCAGCCCGGCTGCCCGCGCATCAATTCCGGTTACGTGGACGTGCGCGACGTCGCCGATCTCCACCTGCGCGCGATGACGAACCCCGCCGCCAACGGCGAACGCTTCCTCGCCATCGCCGGCGAAAGCATGTGGATGACCGACGTCGCGAAAGTCTTGCGTGACCGCATGGGCGACGCCGCCAGCAAAGTCCCCACCCGCGAAATCCCAAACTGGCTCGTGCGCACGCTCGCCCTCACCAACCCCTTGATGAAAGCCATCGTCCCCCTGCTCGACGTCAACATGAACGCCACCAGCGAAAAAGCGCAGCGGGTGCTGGGCTGGCGCCCAAGACCACGCGAAGACGCGATCGCGGACACGGCGGAAAGCTTGGTGCGGCTGGGGTTGGTGGGGCGTTAGCGACAGAACAACCGGGGCCGCCGCCAATCAGCTCACCGCACCGCGCAACGCCGCCCGCAGAGCAGCTTCCTCGTACACAAGCTTTGTCTTCGTATCGACAATCCGAATCTGCTGCATGCCGCGGCGATCAAGAACGCCTGCCCAAAGCAGCGCATCCACGGCGTTTTCAAATGTCTGGCCTGCTTGGTACCGCAAGCCTGGGCCTGGCCGCGAATTCACGATGTACGGCATGTCGGGTTGCTCTCTGCGCTGACTTGCTCTGCTTAGGCGACGGCGCCGTCGTCATCGATCACGACGCTCACTCTGCGGCCTTCTGATTCCTGCGTCCGGCGCGCATCGTCGATCGCATCCAATGCGTGGCGCTTTTCGCGATAGTCGCCGTAGAACCGGCCGTTCAGCGTGACGCGCCAAATGCCGCGCATTGCGCTTAGACGGTAAGTGCTGTGCGCTCCGCTCAACTCGCGCCCCAATTTCGCGCTACGGCGAGCGTGAGCACGGCCAGCACGATCAGGATTGGAATGATCACCGGCGGCGTGAACCAACCCTCTGGCTTGTCGTGAGGCGCGGTCATGTGGTGATCTTCAATGGATCTCTCCTTGAAACGGATGGAAAGGCGCGCGCACCCGCCGCCGCGCGGTGCGCGCAATCGAGCGGCATGACGCCATCAAAAAGGGTTCGTCGTGTCCGTGAACACGAACTCGCCCGATGCGGCGGCGCGCTCGCCGTATTTGACGACATAGGCGGGGCCAAGCAGCGCCGCCAACTTCTCGGCCTCGATGCTCTCCCGGAAAACACCGGCCAGATGCCACGGCTTGAGGCGCACCACGCCCCAGCCGGACGTCAGAAATTCCCCGCGAATGGACACAAGACTCGTTTCTGAGTGAGAAGTCCGCCACGAAGCGCGCGCGGCCGAACCAGCACAAGGCGCTTGTTCCTCTGACTTAGCAATGAAATAGCGCGCTCTAACGTGCGCGAGCTGCTATTGATTACCCGAGCGGCCGCCGGCCGCGGCCAAATATGGCCGCCAGGAGCAGGCGCAATGACAGAACAAGACGACGCGCAGGCGCGATCGCGAGAACGCCTACCTCAAGCAACGCAATGCGCAGCTTCAGGAGGACATCGTGAATCTACAGGCAGAAGTCACCCGGCTGCGCAGTCAGTTGGAGCGCGTGATGAAGCCACGGCCGCAGAGCTAAGCGCGACTATCGTCTAACGCTCACGCCAGCTCGCGAGCCGCACACGCGCGCGCGACATGGCCGACCACGCGCGCTCGCGCATGAAAACGCCGACGCGAAAGTTCGATCCGCTCACCCACGTCGCGCACCGGTCGCTTCCCTCGGCGCGCGCCGTTCTGGACGAGCGCGCGGTCAAGCGCGCCGCCGCCAACGCGAACAATCCCAACAGCTCGCTGCTTTCGTTCGATTGAAGGCCACGCCCCTGCGCCCTCTTGCGCAATGCGCCTGCGACCACGGTGACATCGCTGCGCGGCGTGATGAAGACAATGTCCGTGAACGGACGTGCGGCCTTTACCGCGCTCACCAAATGACCGATTCCAAGTCCTCTTCGGGCACGACGCGTTCGTGCGACTCGCCATCGCCTTTGACGCGGTAGCGCTGGCTTACGCCATCGGCGCCGGGCATGCGGCCAACAATTGTGTACCGCGACACGGCAGGATTGCTCGGATTGGTGCGCAGCAACCGGACCCGCTGCCCGAGGGCGTAAACTGGCATGTATCAGCCCGCCCCATCCGCGCATGTGGCCAGTTTGGCGCCCACGACCGCTTCCGACAGAGAAAACGAGATATCGCCGCCTTGCCCGTGAAGCGCGCGCGCAACAACGTTGTGAACGGCCAGATAGCCTTCATTGGCGCCGCCCGGATGCTCCCGCGCCTGGCGCAGGAACGACGCGCCCTGAAGCACAAAACCAAGATTTCGTTTCGGAGCAGATGTCATGCGAGCCTCCACAGGCCCGCAGCCGCGCACGCGCGGCCAAAAGCAATGCGATTTGTTTCTGAGACGCGCGCCGTAACACGCCGGCTCTGACAAGTCACTGGCTTTATCTGTCGTTCAGCGGCCCAGTACGCCCTAATCGAACCCCACAAACGTCGTCGCTTCCTCCACGCGCTTGCGTTCCGACACCACCGCGTTCGCTGGGAAGCTCTCGTCCGGCCAGCCGAGCGCGACGCTTTTCATGATCACCTGATCGTCGGCAATGCCGGCGTGTTCCCGGACGACGGGCGATTGCATGATGCCTTGCGAGTTGATCACGGCGCCCAAGCCGCGCGACCACGCCGCGTTCACCAGCGCCGTCGTCACCGCGCCGCAATCGAACGGCGTATCGTCGCTGCCATCGAGCACTTTGTCATACGTCACGATGATGCACACGGGCGCATCGAACTGGCGAAAGCCGCGCAGCACCCAGTCCTGGCGCCCCGCCTTGTCATCGCGCTCGATGCCCATCGCGCCGAAGAGTTGCTTGGCGACGCCGACTTGCCGGTCCCGGTGTATCCCAGCGAACGCAGTGCCGGTGCGAAACTCGCGCGATTGCGGCACGCCCGCGAGGTTGCGCTCGGTGTTGCCCGCGCGAATGCGATTCAGCGGCTCGCCACTGATGACGTAAAAGTTCCACGGCTGCGTGTTCATCGACGACGGCGCGCGCATCGCCAAGCCGATGATCTCCTTGATCAGCTCCTTCGGCACCGGATCAGGCTTGTAGCCGCGAATGCTACGGCGGCCGAGCACGACGTCATCGTATTCCATGAGGCTTCCATCCCTTGTTCCCCGCCATTTAAGGCGCGTCCGCGTGGTTTTGAACAGGCTGTGCTTGGCGCCCGCGACGCCCCCGCCTAAGCAGACGCAAAGATATGGAGGGCGCTGATGCGCATCTGGACCATGCTTCTTGCCTCGGGGGCCGCCGCGCTGGCGCTCGCCGCTTGCGCAACGGAAACCACGCAAACCGCGCCGTCCAACGCACCGGCCGCGTTCCAGCAAGCGCCGCTCTCGGCCGCGGCGCTCCGCGCGCATGTCGAAGTGCTCGCATCCGACGGATATGGCGGCCGCTTTCCGGGCACCGAGGGCGAGACGCTCACGGTCGATTATCTCGAACGCGCCTTCGCAGCTGCTGGCCTGCAACCGGCCGTCGTTGGCGCGGATGGTTCGCGCTCGTGGCGCCAGCACGCGCAGTTGATTTCCGCGACGATCCAAGGCGCGCCCACACTCACCCTCACCGGGCGCGACGGCGCGCGCAGCTATACGTACGCCGATCAGTTCGTGGTGTGGTCCAAGCGCATTCAGCCGAACATCAGCGTCGAAAACGCTGAGCTGGTGTTCGTTGGGTACGGCGTCCACGATCCCGTCAGCGGCTGGAACGACTACGCCGGCGTCGACATGCGCGGGCGCATCGCCGTCATCCTCGTCAACGATCCCGATTACGAAACCGGCGACGATCGCGGCTTCAACGGCCGCGCGATGACGTATTACGGCCGCTGGATCTACAAGTTCGAAGAAGTCGCGCGCCAAGGCGCGATCGGCGCCATTCTCATTCACGAAACTGGGCCCGCTGCTTACGGTTGGGAGGTCGTGCGTTCCTCGCGGACGGGCCCGCTCTTGGACATCGTGCCCGCCGACCGCGGCATGGGCCGCGCCGCGTTCGAAGGCTGGGTGACAGAGCCCGTCGCGCGCGAACTCTTCCAGCGCGCCGGCATGAACTTCGATACGATGAAGCAGCGCGCGCAAACACGCGGCTTCCGCCCCGTGCCGATGCGCGGCCTTCGCGCAACGACGAGCTTCAACCTCGTCCACCGCGAATTTCAGTCCGACAACGTGATCGGCATTCTGCCGGGCCGCACCAACCCCGATGAAGTCGTGCTCTATTCGGCGCATTGGGATCACATGGGCCGCTGCCCGCCCGTGAACGGCGACGACATCTGCAACGGCGCGCTCGACAACGCGACCGGCACAGGCGGCCTCATCGAACTTGCGCGTCAATTCCAAGCGCAAGGCGCGCCCGCACGCTCGGTCGCGTTCATCGCGTTCACCGCCGAGGAGCAAGGCCTGCTTGGCTCGGCGTATTACGCCGAACATCCGGTCTTTCCCGCCGCGCGAACTGTCGCCGCGATCAACATGGACGGGCTCAGCAATGTCGGCCCCGCGCGCGACATCGTCATCGTTGGCGGCGGCAAGAGCGAGCTTGAGCCGATCTTGGAGCGCTACGCGCGCGCTGCCGGCCGCACTGTGACGCAAGAAGCGTATCCCGAGCGCGGCTCGTTCTATCGCTCGGACCATTTGAACTTCGCGCGCATCGGCATCCCGTCGCTCTACACGAGTTCGGGCCTCGATCTCGTCAATGGCGGCGTCGCCGCCGGCCGCGCTGCGAACGAAGATTACGTCGCCAACCGCTATCACCGGCCCGATGACGAAATCACGCCGCAATGGAATCTCGACGGCGGCGCCGCCGACCTCGCGCTTCTCTACGCCGTCGGCCGCGACGTCGCGGACGGAAACGCGTGGCCAAACTGGCTCCCCACCAACGAATTCCGCCCGATCCGCGACCGCTCACGCCAGAGCCGCTGACAATTCCCCTCCCTCATTCCGGACGCGCGTGAGCGCGATCCGGAACCCAGGGACCAAGCGCGCGACGTTTGCCTCTGGGTTCCGGGTCTCCGCTGCGCTTCGCCCGCAATGAGGGAGAGATAGGGGGATAGGTCAGCGCCAATCCCGCAGTGCTGGGCGCAACAATCGCAAGCGCGCCAACGTCTTCGCAGAAAATAGCGCCGCTCAATCCGACCGAGTTTGCGCCGGCCGCATAATGCCGCGCATGACCACCGCAGACGCACCCCAACCCTTCCAGCACAGCCCCGACGGCTGGCCGCTGGTGCGC
>CAZXNY010000098.1:0-8896 GCA_964642205.1 uncultured Caulobacteraceae bacterium | reverse complement strand
CTGGCTGGGGTGCTAGGATTCGAACCTAGGAATGGCGGTACCAAAAACCGCTGCCTTACCACTTGGCGACACCCCAAGACCGCCTGTTTGGGCCCGCCGGAGGCGCGCCCGAACCGCGTGAGGCGCCCGTACTAAAGAGCCCCGCCCCGGCTTGCAACCGGCTGGGCTGGGGCGGCTTTGGTGGGCGGAAAAGAGTGGTCGGAGTAGCAAGATTCGAACTTACGACCCCCACGTCCCGAACGTGGTGCTCTACCAGGCTGAGCTATACTCCGACGAGGCCGGGCTTATAGACGCGCCCCCGCGCGGGCGCAACGCGGGTTCTGAGGGCGGCGAGAGCGGCCCTTGGCGGCGCCCGGGCCCTTGCGCCAGGCGGGCGGAGCCGCAAGTCTGCCCTTGCTGGAGCCCCCAAACTTCCAGCTTTGGCCGGGGGCGGTGGAGCGCGACCTCTTGAAGCAATTTCTGATCACCGTGGCCGGCGTGCTGGCGGGCCTCGTCATTTTCCTCGTGGTCGCGCCGATCGTGATCGTGGGGCTGATCGCCGGGGCAATGAACGAGACGCCCACGAACCCCAGCCAGATGGTGCTCGCGCTCGATCTGCGCGAACCGATGAGCGATCAGCCGCCGCAAAACGCGTTCGCCGCGTTCGGCGGGCGGCTCTCGCTGATGGACGTGCTGGCGCGCCTCGAGGCCGCGCGCACCGATAATGCGGTGAAGGGCGTTTACATCCGCGCCAACACGGATGGCATGCCGGCAGCGCAGGCGGAAGAATTGCGCGCGGCGCTGCAGGCGTTTCAGCGCGCGGGCAAGTTCGTGGTCGCGCACGTGCAGAACGATGGCGTGCGCACCAGCCTTGCGGGGTACATGGCGGTCGCGGACGCGGACGAAGTGTGGCTGCAGCAAGCCAGCGAATTGCAGGCGATGGGCCTCACGTCGGAGGTCAGCTTCTTTGCCGATACGCTGCGCCGCTTTCACCTAGAGGCGCAGTTCGAGCAGCGCGAAGAGTTCAAGAACGCGCCGAACCAATTCACGCAGAGCGGCTACACGCCCGCGCACCGCGCCGCCTCGCAGAGCCTGATGGACGGCATGTACGACGTGATGACGCGCGCGATCGCTTCGGACCGTGAGCTGACGCAGCCGGCGGTGCGCGCCGCGATCGAGGCGACGCCGATGACGGGCGCGCGCGCCATTGAAGCACGGCTGGTCGATAAGCTCGGCCGCCCGGAAGACGCGCAGGCCGCGGCGCTTGAGCGCGCCGAGGGCGCGCAATTGGTGGAGATTGGCGATTATCACGCGCGCCGCCGCACTTCGGGGCCGGTGATCGCGGTGGTGACGGGCGAGGGCGCGATCGTCTCCGGCCCGAACGAGGTTTCGCCGTTCGGCGATGCGAGCGTGATGAACAGCGACGTGGTGGCCGAGGCGCTGCTCGATGCGGCGGACGATGAGAATGTGCGCGCGATCGTGTTCCGCGTGTCGAGCCCTGGCGGCTCGGTGGTGGCGTCCGATCAGATCTTGCACGCGCTGCGCACGGCGCAGGAGCGCGGCAAAAAGGTCGTCGTCTCGATGGGCGAAGTCGCGGCGAGCGGCGGGTATTACGTGGCGGCGGACGCCGACGAGATCGTCGCGAACGCAACGACGATCACTGGCTCGATCGGCGTGTTCGGCGGCAAGGTCGTGATGGGGCCGGCGCTGGAGCATTACGCGAGCATTCGTTCGGACTCGATGTCGGTCGGCTCGCCGCTGGTGTCGATGTTCTCGGCCGAGCGCGGCTTTACCAACGCGGAGCGGGCTGCGTTCGCCGGGTTCATCGACCGCGCGTATCAGGACTTTCTGACGCTGGTCGCGAACGGGCGCGGGCTCACGGTGGCGCAGGCGCGGGAAGCTGCGCGCGGGCGGGTGTGGACGGGGCAGCAAGCGCTGTCGAACCGGCTCGTCGACCACATCGGCGGCTTCGAGATGGCGCTGACGCGCGCACGGGCGCTCGCGGGGCTCGATGCGGATGCGCAGGTGCAGCTGCGGTTCTACCCGACGCGCAAGAGCCCGTTCGAGCAATTCGAGGCGCTTTTTGGCGCGTCCGCCGAGAGCGCACGGGCGCTGGCGGTGATCGCGCAGGTCGCGTCCGATCCGATGTTCGCGCAGGCGGCGGCGGAGCTCCAATCGCGGGGCGGCGCGCGCGCCGAAATGCAAGGCATGCAAATCCGTTAGAGGGCTGAAGAGAGATGACGATCCATAGTGCAATGGAGCCGATGACGTTCGCGCGCGGGCCGGCGATGAAAAATCGCTTCATGCTCGCGCCGCTGACCAATCTGCAGAGCCGGCCGGATGGCGTGATGAGCGAGGACGAGTTCCGCTGGCTCACCAAGCGCGCCGTTGGCGGCTTCGGCGTGACGATGACGTGCGCGGCGCATGTGCAGCGCATCGGGCAGGGCTTTCCTGGGCAGCTCGGCATCTTCGGCGATGAGCACCTCGACGGGCTGACGCGGCTCGCGGGTGAGATCAAACGCAATGGCTCGATCGCCGTCGTGCAGCTCCATCACGCGGGCATGCGCTCGCCAGAAGCGCTGATCGGGCAAAAGCCCGTCGCGCCGAGCGACGACGAAGGCACGGGCTCGCGCGGGCTTTCGACCGGCGAAGTCGAGCAGCTGGTGGAAGACTTTGTCGCCGCCGCATTGCGTGCTGAGCGCGCCGGCTTCGATGGCGTCGAGATCCACGGCGCGCACAGCTACATCCTCTGCCAATTCCTCGCCGCGAGCCTCAACAAGCGCACCGACAGGTATGGCGGCTCGGCGGAAAACCGCGCGCGCGTGATCTTGGAGATCATCGATGGCGTGCGCGCGCGCTGCCGGCCCGATTTCAATCTCGGTCTGCGGCTCTCGCCCGAGCGCTTCGACCTGAAGCTCGCCGACATTCGCGATCTCGCCGCGCGCGTGATGACGGAGGGCAAGCTCGACTATCTCGATATGTCGCTCTGGGACGCGTTCAAGGAGCCGGTCGAGGAAGAATATCACGGCAAGCGCTTGATCGATTGGTTCGCCGATCTGCCGCGCGGCAATACGCGGCTTGGCGCGGCGGGAAAAATTCTCACGGGCGCGCATGTGCGCGAAGCGATGGCCGCGGGGCTCGACTTTGTGATCATCGGGCGCGGCGCGATCTTGCACCACGATTTTCCAAAGCGCTTTGCGATCTCCGAAGCGTTCGAGCCGGTGCCGCTGCCGGTGAGCGAGCAGCATCTGCGCGACGAAGGCCTCGGCGACGCGTTTGTTAAGTACATGGGAACATGGAAGGGCTTCGTCGAAGCGCCTTCTGCGTAAGCGACAAGAAGCGCGTTGCGTTGGCGCGACGCAACGTCAACAATGAAGTCGAACGGCCGCTAAGCGCCGCGAGTGTGGGGAGACGCATGACCGTAGAGACGAGCCCAGCGATGGGCGCAGCGCCCGCGCGCCTGCCGCTGTCCACGAAACTTCTCTACGGGTTCGGCTCGATCGCGTTCGGCGCAAAGCTCCAGATCATGGGCATGCTGCTGTTCTTCTACAATCAGGTCATCGGCATGCCGGCGGCGCTGGTGAGCCTTGCGCTTGCGATCGGCGTGTTCGTCGATGCGTTCTGGGATCCGCTGATCGGGCAGCTCTCGGATAAGACGCGCTCGCCGTGGGGGCGGCGCCATCCGTACATGTATGCGGCGGCCGCGCCCGTCGCGATTTCGTTCGTGCTGCTCTGGAATCCGCCAAGCGGGTGGAGCGACGGCGCGCTGTTCGCGTATCTGCTCGCGACGGTGCTGTTCACGCAACTGGCGACGAGCTTTTACGAAGTGCCGAGCGCCGCGCTCGCGCCGGAACTTGCGCCGGACTATCACGAGCGCACCGTGCTGCTGAGCTATCGCTTCGTGATCGGCGTGATCGGCGGCGCGCTTGGCGCGGTGATGGCGTTCGGCGTGTTCCTGCGCGCGACGCCGGAATATCCCGCGGGGCAGCTTAATCCCGCAGGATATGGGCCGCTTTCCTACGCAGTCGCGGCGATCGTGATCGTGGCGGTGCTCGTCTCGACGATCGGCACGCACCACAAGATCAAGACGCTGCACGTGCCGGCCGCGCAGAAGCTGAGCTTTGCGCAATCGCTCCGGGAAGTGGGCGCGACGCTGAACAATTGGAATTTCATGGTGGCCGTCGTCGCCTCGCTGATCGCGGGCGTCGGCACGGGGATATCGGGCGGGCTGCGGATCTATTTCGGCACGTTCTTTTGGGATTTGTCGTCGCAGCAAATCTTGTTGCTGTCGCTTGCGGGCCTGATCGCAGCGCCGCTCGGATCCTTCGTGGCGACCGGGACATCGCGCGCGTTCGGCAAGCGGCGGGCCTGCATGACGCTGTTCTTCCTGAGCGTCGCAACCAACAACGCGCCGATCCTCCTGCGGCTCGTCGGCGCCTTTCCGGATAATGACTCACCCGCGCTGCTGCCGATCCTTTTTGCCGAAGCGGTGGTGACGGGCGTGCTGGCGATCGCCGGCTTCATCCTCGTTTCCTCGATGATCGCGGACATCGTCGAGGACAGTCAGGCGCGGACGGGGCGCCGCTCGGAAGGGCTGCTGTTCTCGGCGGACTCGCTGCTGCAGAAGATCGTGACGTCGCTCTCGACGGTGCTGCCGGGGCTCATCTTGGCGTTCGTGAACTTTCCCGAGCGCGCGCAGCCCGGGCAGGTGCCGACCGAAACGCTCCATCTGCTCGCCTGGATCTACATCCCAACGACGATGATGATCTCGCTCCTCTCGATTTCGACATGGAGCTTCTACCGGATCGACAAAGCCGGCTTCGAACGCGCGCGCGCGAGCATCGCGGCCGCTGAAGTGCGCCTCGAAACCGATACGAACGCGCCGCGGCCTTAGCGCCAAAGCGCGGCGCCCAGCGCCTTTTGCAGTGTGAGCTGGAAGCTGGGCGTCGCTGATGGGAACACCATCTGCGCGCCGACGAAATAACAGTGCTGAATGCGCGCCCGCGCCGTCGCCTCGGCGGTGTCGAGACCAAGCTCGGACCGGAAGAGCCGCACAAGATAGGCGATGCGCCGCTCATCCGACGCCGCGACGACTTCAGCAATCGCCGGCTCATGAGCGGCGAGGCGGCGCAATTGGCGCTCCAGGCCATGATCGATCTGCGCGGCGTGGCGCGCCAGCGCTTCGCGCCGCCTGCCTGAGACACGCAGCGCATCGATGGCAGCGACCTTGTCATCGACCTCGTGCTTCAGCCAATACGCGCCGAGCGCGGCCAGGAACGCGCCATGATCGGCGAAGTGGTGGTAGAACGAGCCGCGCGTCTTGCCCGCTGCTTCCGTCAACCGCTCGAGCGTCAACGCTTCGGCGCCTTCGCGCGCGAGCGCGTTGAGGCCGAGCGTGATCCAATCGTCCCGTCCAAACCGTGCTTTCCGCTTTGCCGTCATTACGTTCTTCAGCCGAAACATCTTGCGATATCCAAACCATAACATATGGTATGAAAAACGAACAAGGGAGGCGGATCGTTATGCTGCTGCGCAGGACAAGGCAGGCGGTCCGCAACGCGATGGCTGTGGCGGCTTTGGCTATGCTCGGCGCGCAAGGGTGTGTGAGCGCCGGACGCGACGCGCCGGGCGGCGGGGCGGCGGTGGAGGCGCGTATGACCGGGCAGGCCGGCCAATTGTATCTCTTCCAATATGCGCGCGGTCCAGCCTGGCGCGAGGGCGTTCCCATGCGCGCGCAAGGGCTTGGTCCCCATGCGGCGTACATGCAGCAACTGCAAACCGAGGGGCGTTTGTTTGCGGGCGGGGGCTACGGAAGCGACGACGGCGGCATGGCGATCGTGACGGCCGCAAGCCTTGAAGAAGCGCGCGCGATGCTGGCGGCCGATCCCGCGATCCAGACCGGCGTGTTCGTCGCGGAGCTGCGCGAGTGGCGCGTGCGCTTCAGAACTGAAGCGCCGCTACCGGATTAGCGCTTGTTCTCGACTTCGTATTTCGCGAGGTCGGCGCGCAGGGTTTCGTAGAGGCGCGCGACGAAGCTTTCGGCGTCGTCATCCACGAAGTCATCGAAATAGCCGTCCACGTTGCTCTCGAACACGTACTCGCCGCCCTCGCAGAAGATGAAGCCGAGCTCTTCGTCCGAGGCGTTGTGGATGATGGCGATGGCGAGTTGCTCGTCTTCGTCGTCGTCCTCCGGCGTGGCGAAGGAGATGCGGCGGCTCTGGATCTTGTCTTGCAGGATCGGTGCAAGGCGCTGGAGCGCGGCGAGATCGTCGTAGCTTTCGCCTGTTTCATCGAGCGAAGCTTCGAGACGTTTCTTGGCGGCGTCAACGTCGTCGTCAAAACTCATGGCGTCGCGCTCCCGGCGATGATTTCTTCTTCGTCAGTGTCGCTTCTAGGCGGCTTGCGCGAGGCTTTCGAACAGCGCCCAGCCGCCGGTGCGTCCAAGCGCTTCGTCGGACGCGCGCTCGGGGTGGGGCATCATGCCCATCACGTTGCCGCGCTCGTTCACGATGCCGGCGATGTCGCGCATCGAGCCGTTGGGGTTGTCCTTGTAGCGGAACACAACGCGGCCTTCGTTCTCGAGCCGGTCGAGGGTGTCTTCGTCGGCGATGTAGCGCCCGTCGCCATGCGCGATCGGGATCGTCGTCTCGCGCGTCTCGCGGTAGGCGCGCGTGAAGCGCGTGTTGGCGTTGACGATGTCGAGATCGACTTCCTTGCACGCGAACTTGAGGCCCGCGTTGCGCGCGAGCGCGCCGGGCAGGAGGCGCGTTTCGGTCAGCACTTGGAAGCCATTGCACACGCCCAGCACCAGGCCACCCCGTTCGGCATGCGCAACGACGGCGCGCATCACCGGGCTCTTGGCCGCCATCGCGCCGGAGCGGAGATAATCGCCGAACGAAAACCCGCCCGGGAGCACCGCGAGGTCGAGCCCCTTCGGGAGTTCGGCGTCCTTGTGCCAAACCATCGCCGGGCGCTCGCCGGTGAGCCGCGTCAGCGCGTCGGCGGCGTCACGGTCACAATTGGAGCCGGGGAAGACGATCACGGCCGATTTCATCAGCGGTCCTGTTGGGCGGTTCGTGTTGCGGCGTTTCCATAAGGCGCGTCGCGGGCTATGTCCAAGCCGGGAGCCGCCCATGCCGCCGTTGCTGATCGGGATCATTTTGGCGTCGATCGCCGCCACGGCCGCGCTCGCATTCGCGCTGATGCGGCTCGATTCGGATGGGAGATAGGCGATGGCGATGACCGGCGGGTGCCTGTGCGGGGCAGTGCGTTACAGCGTGGCCGATGGCGACGCGATCTTCACGGGCCACTGCCACTGCACCGATTGCCAGAAATCGAGCGGCGCCGGGCACGTGACCGTGCTCGCCCTGCCCGAGGCGCTCGTGACCATCACCGGCCAGATGGCGACCTATGAGAGCAAGGGCGACAACGGCCAGACCGTCGCGCGCCAGTTCTGCCCGACCTGCGGCGGCCAGCTCTTCTCGCGCGCCGCGACGATGCCCGGCGTGCTGATGATCAAGTGCGGCAGCCTCGACGATTCCTCCAAGCTCGCGCCGCAGATGAGCGTGTTCGCGGCCAGCGCGGTGGCGTGGGACCAGCCCAGCGCGGCGATCCCGAGCTTTGCGAAGATGCCGGGCGGCTGAGCTAAGACACGAAGGCGGGGCGGCGCTCGACGCGGAAAACAGTGCATGCGCCGGGCGCTGCATCGAACAGAACGCGGCCTTCGATGACCTCGATCCCGTTCTCGATCCGCATTTCGCCGCGCAGGTCGACGGTCTCGTAGCCGGTTGGCCGGTCGAGCCATTCGCCGGCGTTGAGGGAGACTAAGCGCCCCTGGATGACGCGGCCGGTCATCTCGAACGCGCCGCTTGGCACATCTGGGTTTTGCGGCGCCGCGGAGAACGCGAACACGGCCCACAGGCGCGAGCCGACGGCGCGGATGGTGAGCTGGAGGCCAGTCTCACCCTGCGCGCAGATGTAAGAGCCGGTCCACACGCCGGAGAGATCGCCAGCGCGCGCGGGCGCTGCATAGGCAAACAAAAGTGCGGCCGCGAACGCGGCCCTCAAAGCAGCAAGCATCGCGCGCCCGCTCTTAGTCGGCGAAGGCGATCCGGTAGCTCTCGATCACGGTGTTCGCGAGGAGCTTTTCGCACATTTCCTTGACCTCGGCCTCGGCCGTGGCGCGGTCCATGCCCTTCAGCGAAAGCTCGATCACCTTGCCGACGCGCGCGTCGTTCACGCCGCCGAACCCCAGATCGTGGAGCGCGCCGGCGACAGCCTTGCCCTGCACGTCGAGCACCCCGGGCTTCAGCCCCACCGTCACGAACGCCTTCATTGAACCCGCCCCATTTCTTCGCCAGCCGCGAAGCATCCTTTACGGCCTAGAGCAATTGTCCGAGTCCGTCGATGTTTGGACACAGTTGCGGAACAGCGCCGGGCAGGGCCGCTTAGCCGCGCCATGTCAGCTCTACGGTGACGCCGTTTGGATCTTTCACGAAGGCCTGGCGTCCAAACCCGTCCGGGATGTCCTGCACGACGTAGCCGACACCAGCCCGATCAAGGCGGGCGAGCATGCCTTCAAGGTCGGTCACGGTCAGCGAGAAGTGATCGAGGGCGCCGTCCGGGGTGCGGGCATTCTTGCGCTCAACGAGATGCACGACTGCGCGGCCGCCCGCGTAGAGCCAGGCGCCGCCGAAGTCGAAGCTCGGGCGCGGCCCAACGGTGAGCCCGAGCACATCGACGAAGAAAGCCTGCGTCTCCGCGAGCTTCGTGGTGGAGATGTTCGCGTGGTCGATCCCCGCGATCACCGCTCTGACCTAGTGCATGCTCTCGCCGCCGGCGGCCTGCTTGAGGATGCCGAGGCGCCGGGCGACTTCCACGTAGGCCTCGGTGACGTTGCCGAGGTCGCGGCGGAAGC
>CAZXNY010000097.1:0-9008 GCA_964642205.1 uncultured Caulobacteraceae bacterium | reverse complement strand
AGCCGCCGGTGGCGACGACATCGAGCACGCGGTCGAACTCATCGCGCGTGATGCCCGCATAGGGCGCGGTGGCGGCGACTTCTTCGTAGAGCTCATCAGCGATGAACGGCTCGCCGCACGCGCAGCCCATGATGTGTTGCGCAAGGCAATCGCGCCCGCCTTCGCGCGCGGCCGCGCGATCGAGCGCGCCCTCTTCCACGGCTTCCTGCGCGGCGCGGCATTCAAGCACTTCGAACCGGTTCGATGGCGCGAGCAGCGCGCGCGAGGGCTCGTCTAGGCGGTGATTGGCGCGGCCGATGCGCTGCACGAGGCGCGCTGCGCCTTTGGGCGCGCCCATCTGAATGACGAGATCGACATCGCCCCAATCGATGCCGAGATCGAGCGTGGACGTGCAGACGACAGCGCGCAGCGTGCCCGCCGCCATCGCGCCTTCGACCTTGCGGCGTTGGCCGACATCGAGCGAGCCGTGGTGCAGCGCGATGGCGTAGTTCTCATCGTTGATGCGCCAGAGTTCCTGGAACGTCAGTTCAGCCTGCGCGCGCGTGTTGACGAAGACGAGCGCCATGTTGGCGCCACCAATCGCTTCGTACACCTCGCGCATGGCGTGGCGGCCCGTGTGCCCCGACCACGGAATCCGCTCGCGCGATTCCAGCACGTCCACGATCGGGCGCGCGCCTGGCGGCGCGGTAACAACGATGCCATCGCGCACCGGCGCTTTGGCGGCCACAGCTCGTGCGCCTAGGCGCTTGGCGGCGGCGCTGCGCTTGTCCGCATCGTCGAGCGCAGACGTCACGCCCGTGAGCCATTTTGCGAGCGCCGGCGGATCGGCCACCGTCGCGCTCAGCCCCACGCGCCGATACCCCGGCGCCCAGCGCTCGAGCCGCGCCATCGCGAGCGCCATCAGATCGCCGCGCTTAGTGGGCGCGAGCGCGTGGATTTCATCGATGATGACGCACTTCAAATCTTCGAAGAACACGCGCGCATGCTGCGAGGCGATTAGCAGGCAAAGCTGCTCAGGCGTGGTGAGCAGAATATCTGGCGGATGCGCGCGTTGGCGCTGGCGTTTGTGCGCGGGCGTATCGCCCGTGCGCGTTTCAATCCTGAGATCGAGGCCCATCTCGCGCGCCGGCGTTTCAAGGTTGCGCGCAACGTCCGTCGCGAGCGCCTTCAGCGGCGAGATGTAGAGCGTGTGCAGGCGATGCGGCCGGTTCTTCTTACCGGCATGCGCCGCGTTGAGTTCGATGAGACTTGGTAAAAATCCGGCGAGCGTTTTGCCTGCGCCCGTCGGCGCAATGAGCAGCGTGGAGAGACCGGCCTCAGCGCGTTCGATCAACGCCGTCTGGTGCGGACGAGGCGCCCAGCCGCGCGCGGCGAACCAGCCGGCGAACGGCTCCGGCAGCGCGGGCGGGGTCGGCTTCTTCGCCATCGCCCTACCTTACCGCGCCAAATACAAAATTGATAAGCGGCGCGCCTGATAAGCGCCTTGATCTCAACCGACTGATCGGGTTCCTTCCCCGCGCCGTATGATGTCCCGATTGGAGCGGCCCATGCGCCCACACTTTTTGCTCACAGCCGCCGCGCTTGGCGCCGTACTCGCCGCGCCGTTCGCACTCGCGCAGGCAAGTTTGCCTGCCCTGTTCGCCTCCGCGATCGCTGACACGATCTCGGCCGAAACCCCCTACTCGTTCGACACGCGCATCGAAAGCGAGCGCGGCGTGATGCGTTATGCGTACAACGCCGCCGCAACGGGGCCGGCGCGCGTGCGGTTGCTTGAGCCAGCGGAAGCAACGCTCGACCGGCGCGGGCGCGGCACGCTGGAGCGCATCCGCCGCGATGCCGATGGCGACATCTGGTGCGCCGGCCGTAAGATGCGCACTGCCCGCAACGTGACCGTTGCGCGCGAAGACGCCAACACCATCACCTACGCGTTCCAGCCCTCGCCCGAGCAAGCGGGCGGCGAACGCAGCGCGGGAATTGTCCGCCATCTGCGCGGCGAGGCCGTCGTTTCGCGCGAGGGTCGCGACGTGACCGCTATCCGCATACGCGCCACCGCGCCGTTCCACGCTTCGATCGCCCGCATCGACCGGTTCACGATGGACGTGCGGTGCGATGTTGCGCCGAACGGCCGGCGCTACGGCGCCGAGACCGTGACGCACATCGCGGGCTCAGCGCTTGGGCAGGCGTTCGATGAGCGCTCCGTGCAGCGCGTCTCCAATCTGCGGCGCTGATGTACCGCACGCTCGACGCAGACCGGATCGTCGACACGCTGCGCAAATTGCAGGCGCGGATCGCGGCGCGCTTCCCGAGCGCCAGTCTCGCCGGCGTGTGCGCCGAAGCCATCGTGGCTGGCGAAGCGACAGCACAGCGCGCCGCGGAGGTGCAGCGGCCCCATCCGTGGCTGCGCGCGGGGGTGGCCGCGCTCATCGTGGCGGGCGTGATCGCGCAGATTTGGGCGGCGCGCCTGCTGCATGTGGAGAGCGCCTCGCTCGACGCGATCAGCTTGGTCACGGGCCTGGAAGCAGCCGTGAACCTGCTGCTGCTGTTTGGCGGCGGCGTGTGGTTCCTGCTGACGCTCGAGGAACGCCTGAAGCGCCAGCGCGTTCTCGCGGCGCTCCACGAATTGCGCTCGCTCGCGCATGTCATCGACATGCATCAGCTGACCAAGGATCCGACGATCGTGCTCAACCGCGCCGGACGCACGCAAGCTTCGCCCGAGCGCTCGATGAGCGAGTTCGAGCTCGCGCGTTACCTCGACTATTGCGCGGAGATGCTCGCGCTCTTGGGGAAGCTCGCGGCGCTCTATGGCGAGCGGCTGCGCGATCCCGTCGTGATCGAAGCGGTGACCGATCTCGAAAACCTGACCGCAAATCTCGGCCGCAAGATCTGGCAGAAGATCATGATCATCAGCCAACTGGACGAGCGGCGCGCGGGCGCCTAAGCGACGAACATGACTCCCGAACAGATTGAAGGCCTGCTGGTCAAATACAGCGAGCGTCTCGCCGCGCTCGGCCTGAACGTGCTCTCGGCTGCGGCGATCCTCATCATCGGCCTTTGGATCGCCGCATGGGCCGGGCGCGCCGTGCGCCGTCTCTCCAAGCGCAGCCACCGCATCGACGAAACGCTGGCGGCGTTCTTCGCGTGGATCGTGCGCTACGCGATCACGGGCGTTGTGCTCATCGCGGTGCTGCGCCGCTTTGGCGTCGAGACCACCTCCGTCGTCGCGCTGTTTGGCGCCGCGGCCCTCGCGATCGGCCTTGCCCTCCAAGGCACGCTCTCGAACCTCGCGGCCGGTGTCATGCTGATGCTGTTTCGCCCGTACCGACTCGGGGATTCCGTTGAACTCAACGGGCGCGGCGGCGTGGTGACGGACATCAATCTTTTCGTGACCGAAATCGTGACGCCCGACCACGCCAAGATCACGCTGCCAAACGGCCAGTGCTGGGGCGCGCCGATCTCGAACTACACCGCCTTCGCCAATCGCCGCATCGACCTCGACTTCGCCGTGCCGAACGCAATCCCAATCGAGCGCGCCATGGCCATCGCAGAAGCGGCGCTGAAAGGCGAAAAGCGGATCGAAGACGCCCCCGCGCCCGCCGTGCAGGTCAAATCGATCGAGTTCGACCGGACGACGCTCACGGCGCAAGGGTGGGCGAGGGCTGGCGAGCAAGTGGCCGTGCGCCAGGCGCTCATCAAAGCGATCAAGCTCGCGCTCGACAAAGTGATGCGGGAACCGAAGGCCACGGAACAGCCCGCTTCTTCACCTCCCGATAACGATTAAGGCAACGCGATTTCAGCGATTCCTAATCGTTCTCGCTTACCATGGCGGATGGGGAGCCTGTTCGCAGAATGTCCGCAGAGTTCGATCCTGCCGCGCTGACCGCACTTGTCGTGGACGACAACCTGTATCAGCGCGCCATCGCGGCAGACATTCTGCGCGCCATCGGCGTTGGCCGCGTCTTCCAAGCCGGCAACGGCGCCGAAGCCTGGGACATCGTCCAGGCGAGCAACCCCGACTGCATCTTCACGGACTTTTTGGCCGAGCCGCTCGATGGGCTCGAGTTGACGCGCCGCATCCGCCTCAGCGAAGAGGCGCCCAACCGCGCCGTGCCGATCTTCATGCTCACCGCCCGTGGCTCACGCGCGGACGTGGACTCGGCGCGCTTGGCCGGCGCGCACGCTTTTCTGCGCAAACCTATTTCCGTGACGGCGCTGCACGTGCGCCTGCGCGCCGTGGTCGTGAACCCCGCGCCCTTCATCACAACGGCCGCCTACACCGGTCCGTGCCGGCGCCGCAAAGGCGATCCGTTCTACATGGGCCCAATGCGCCGCTTGAACGACAAGATCGAAGAAGCCGTCGTCAGCGAAGACGATGACGTCCGGATCGAACTCGCCAAGGCGCGCATCGCGCATCTCGAAGCGATGTCGATGAAGCTCGCGCCGGGCGACGCAAACTCCGTACGCCGCGTGTTCGCCGCCGCGCGCGAGCTTAAAGACGTCGCCGAGCAAATCGAGGACGCGCCGCTGACACACGCGGCGACCGAGCTTGTGCGTTACCTCGAAACCTTAGGCGCAGCGTCGGGCCTCGATTTCGAAGCGATGCGCACGCATATCAGCGCGCTCCATCAGCTCGCGCACTTGCCCGGCGCCATGGCGGCCGAGCGCATGCGCGTGGCGCACTCGCTGACCAAGATGGTCGATAAGAAGCTGCGTCAAGCGGCGGCTTGAAGCCGCGTCACCCGTGCGGCGCGACGACGACTTTGCCGATCACCTTGCGCGTTTCCAGCATCGCCAGCGCCTCGCGCGTTTGATCGAGCGGGAATTCCGCGCAGACATGCGGACGCAGCTTGCCTTCAGCCGCGAGCTTACGGACAGCCGCCATGTTCTCGCGACCGCGCTCCGGGAATTTGCGCCCGTATTCGCCGGCGCGCACGCCCATGACCGAAAAGCCTTTGATGAGCGGCATGTTGACCGTGACGGACGGAATGCGCCCGCTCGTAAAGCCGATGATCAGCAAACGCCCGTCGAAAGCGATACACCGGACGCTCTCATCGAACACGTTGCCGCCGACGGGATCGAAGATCACGTCCGCGCCCTTGCCGCCCGTGATGTCCTTCACGGCTTCGCGAAACCCGGTTGAAGGCAGCACGTGATCGGCGCCGTAGCCTTTGAGGAACGCGCGCTTCTCTTCAGTGGACGCCGTGGCGATCACCGTCGCGCCCAATTGTTTGCCGAGATCGACAGCGGCGATGCCCGTCCCACCTGCCGCGCCGTGCACGAGCAGCGTTTCGCCCGGCTCGATCCGCGCGCGCCGGACGAGCGCAACATAGGCGGTGAGGTAGATTGTCGGATACGCCGCCGCTTGGGCAAAGCTCAGTGCGGCTGGCTTTGGCGAAAGCGCGGCGGCGTTGGCGACCGCGTATTCCGCAAAGCCGCCCGTGCGCGAGCCGCCAACGACAGCGTCTCCCACCTTCCAATTCGTGACGCCTTCACCAAGCTCAACGACCTCGCCCGAGAGATCCATGCCCGGCGTGAACGGCAGTGGCGGTTTATGCTGGTACTTGCCCTGCCCCATCAGCACGTCGGGAAAATTCACGCTCGACGCGCGGACTTTGAGCAGCACTTCGCCGGGTCCAGGCTTGGGCGTGGGCACTTCCTTCACCGCAGCGCCCGACAAGTCCTCCGTAATTTCGGAGACAACATACGCCTTCATCGTCAGCGGGCCTTCCTGAGCGCATCGCGCATTTCGGTTGCGATCTTGCGGCACGCAACATCGGCCGCCGGAATAGCGCCGGTGAACGCCGTGAACGCATGCGCAAGGTGATCGAAGCACTCGAACGTCACGGGCACGCCCGCGGCGCGCAGCTTTTCGGCGTAAGCTGGGCCCTCATCGTTCAACGGATCGAATCCCGCCGTGTAGATCAGCGCCGGCGCAAGGCCCTTCACGTCGCCGTACATCGGCGAAAGACGCGGATTCTTCGGGTCATCGCCCTCATTCATGTAATTGACCATGAACCACGCCATCGTCTGCGCCGAGAGCGGAAACGCATCGCCATACGTCGTCATCGACGGGAGTTTGCTGGCGACATCGAGCGCGGGGTAGATCAGCAGTTGCACGACCGGCTGCGGCCCGCCCTTGCGCTTCATCTCTTGCGCGACGATGGCGGAGAAATTCCCGCCCATGCTGTCGCCGCCGACAGCGGCCTTGCCCGCCGCCGCGCCAAACCGCGCCGCGTTCGCAACGCCCCATTCGTACCCGGCGATTGCGTCATCGAGGCCGGCGGGAAAGCGATGCTCGGGCGCGAGGCGATATTCGATCGAGAGCACGGCCGTGTCGCAGATGCTCGCCAGCATCGTGCAGAAGCAATGGCACGTTTCAATCGAGCCGATCACGCCGCCGCCGAAGTGGTAGAACACGATCAGAGGCTGGGCGGCGTCCTGCTTGGCAGGGCGATAAGCGCGCGCAGGAATGCCGCGCCCGTCCGCTGGAATGGTGAGGTTCTCCCACGTCACGCCCGGCTCGGGATCGCCCGCGAACATCGCCGGAATGCCGTCGGCCTGCGCGCGCGAGGCTTCCGGCGTCGGCGGCCCAGCAGGCGGGTTCGCGGCCGCGGCCGCTTTCGATTGCGCTTCGAGAAACTGAAAACGCGGATCGAGCGTGCGCCCGCCCGCCGTGCGCGGCGCGCCCCCTGCGCCAGCGATCAACTCCGCATCGGGGCGGTTGAGCGCAGCGTGCATCATCGCGCGCATCGGATTTTCGCTCATCGGCTCAGCCCTTCTTCGCGGCGCCGGCAAGGCCAGCCAGAATAAGCCCCGTCGTGAAGCGCGCGGCGCCTTCGATATCGGGCGGATTGCGCATCATCATGGAGTGCCCGACCTCCTGGGCGATGCCGATGCACGCGCTGGCGAGGTACGCATCGTCCACCGGCGGCGCGAGGCCCCGCGCGATGGCGTCATGCACGCCCGCGCGCACTTCGTCGTACACAGCAATCGTCTCGGGCGTATCGGCGCGCACATGCGGCCCGCGATCGACGCCAGGCGCGCCGCTCTTCTTCCGCTCTTCCACGAGAAAGCGGAAATATTCGAGCACGGCGCGCGAGAGATAGTCCTCAAAGCTCGTCGCGTTCTCGCGCACTTGCCGGAGGATCGGCTTGAACCTGCGCGCGCCATCGTCGGCCAGCGCTTCGAACACTTCTTCCTTGGACTTGAAGTAATTGTAGAACGTGCCCGCCGCCAGATCGGTGCCACGGATGATGTCGCGCACGGTCGCGGTCTCGTAGCCCAATTCCATGAACACGCGGCGCGCCGCGTCGAGAATGGCTTGCCTGTTCGCAGCCTTCGCGCGCTCGCGCTTGCCGCTTTGATCTGCGGTGAGGACGTCCGCCTCGCTCATCGCATTTCCCCCGTTGGTGACTTATTGGTTCGTTCGTTACACAGACCATCCGTCAAAAATGACGGGGCGTCAATTTCCGCAACGGCGGCTTTGGATACCTAACGGGCAGGAACCGCGACGCGCCGGGAGAGGATGGCCGCGAGCCGCTGCGAGGCCGCCGGATTGACCTCCCCAGCGCCCCCGCGCACCAGCGCGATCAGCACGCGATCGGCCATCAAGATCGCATAGCCGCCATTGGCGAGCCGGCACGAACGCCCCGAGACATGAGGGCCATCACCCGCCGTTCCCTGCTTACCGGCCTCGCTCGGCTCCGGCTGCGGGCCCGCGATCTCCTCGGCGCGGCAGAGCGCGACATAAGCCAGCTCCGCCGAGCGCGACTCCTCCGGCAGCAAGAACGCCGCTTCGATGATCGCGTGCAGCCCGCCCGCGCCAACGCCATGCGCGCATCGCACGCGATCTTGCTCAACCCGATCTGCGGCGATGGTGCGGTAAAACGGCTGGCCGGGGAAAATCCGCTCCGCATCGGCATGCGAGAGCAACGTGCAAGGCCGGTTCACATCGAGACCGGCCGGATCGAACCCATCGGCGTGCACGGCGGGGCGCGGCGGGGCCTTCTCAGCGCTTTGCTGTCCCTGTCCACACGCCGTCAGCGCCGCCACAAGCGCAAGCGACACAAAAAGTCCGACGCCGTTCCGGCAGGTCATTGGTGTTCTATCCAACAGGCGCCTTGGAAGACGCACTTCGCGTTTGAGGTGTCCTACATTGGGCGGCGCGTCAAACACGTTCGATGGCGAGCGCGACGCCTTGTCCCACGCCAACGCAAAGCGTGCAGAGCGCGCGCTTGCCGCCTGTCGCTTCCAACTGATGCGTTGCGGTGAGCGCCAACCGCGCCCCGCTCATCCCCAGCGGATGGCCAAGCGCGATGGCGCCGCCATTGGGGTTCACGTTCGGCGCATCGTCGGCCAAGCCCAGCCCACGCAGTACCGCAAGCGCTTGGCTCGCGAACGCTTCGTTGAGCTCGATCGCGTCGAAGTCCGTGATCTTAAGCCCCAAGCGCGCCATCAGCTTTTCGGTCGCCGGCACCGGGCCAACGCCCATCACACGCGGCGCCACGCCCGCGCTGGCCATGCCAAGCACGCGGGCGCGCGGCGTGAGCCCATGTTTCTTGGCGGCGGCTTCGGTCGCGATGATGAGCGCGGCGGCGCCATCGTTCACGCCGCTCGCATTGCCAGCCGTAACCGTGCCGGGCGTCCGGACAATCGGCTTCAGCTTCGCGAGCGCGTCCATCGTCGTCTCACGCGGATGCTCATCTTTGTCCACGACCGTTTCGCCCGCGCGTGACTTGATCGTCACCGGCGCGATCTCGGCGGCGCGGAACGCGGCCGACGCGGCAGCGCGCGCCTGACTGCGCAGCGCGAACGCGTCTTGATCTTCCCGATTGATCTGGTGCGCTTCAGCGACGTTCTCACCGGTCTCCGGCATCGAGTCGGTGCCGTACTTCGCCTTCATCGCGGCGTTGACGAAGCGCCAGCCGATCGTCGTGTCGTACACTTCGGTGTTGCGGGAGAACGCACTGTCGGCCTTGCCCATCACGAACGGCGCGCGCGTCATGCTCTCA
>CAZXNY010000096.1:0-9106 GCA_964642205.1 uncultured Caulobacteraceae bacterium | reverse complement strand
TGAGTCTCCGCCCCGCCCGTCGTCTTACGCTTCGCGCTGCGACGACACCCTCCCCTGGCGGGGAGGGAATGGCGCTACAAATCTCCCGGCTCGTCGATGTCGGCGAAGATCGCGCGCGTCTCCACCGGGACGCGCGCGATTTCGTTGGCGTGCGCTTCGATGAGTTTGCGGGCGCCGCGATCGCCGGTGAGCGCGGCGCAATCGGCGATCGCGCGCCGCGAGAGCACCACCGGGTTGCCGATTTCGCCTGCGTGCTCGGGCACGGCGGCGTAGTGCGCGGGCGTCCATGCGCTGAAGAGCGCACCGATGATCTGCGGCGTGATGTTCGGCATGTCGCCGAGCAGCACGGCGACGGCGTCCGCTTCCGGGAGCGCAGCGAGACCGAGTTGCAGCGAGCGCGCGAGGCCGGTTTCGGGCGTGTCGTTGTGTACGCGCGTGAGGTTCGCGTGCGCACGCGCGGCAGCGGCGACCGCATCGCTATCGCGGCCGGTGACCAACACAACACGCGTGGCCTGCGATGCGAGCGCTGCGTCGATGGCGTAGGTCACGAGCGGGCGGCCGCGGAGATCGAGCAGGAGTTTGTTCGGGCCCTGCATGCGGCGCGCGAGGCCGGCGGCCAGCACGACTGCGCCGAACGTGCGCGCGCTCATCCTTTGCGCTGCACGCGCACGATGTCGGCGAGGATCGAGAGCGCGATTTCCATCGGCGTCGCCGCGCCAATGTCCATGCCGACGGGGGCCCGGAGGCGCTTGATTGCGTCCCACGCGACGCCGGCCTTTTCGAGCTTGGCGACACGATCCGCGACCCTCAGGCGCGAGCCGAGCGCGCCGACATAGAACGCGTCCGACGGCAGCGCCGCTTCGAGCGCTTCGTGATCGTCGTTAAGGTCGTGCGTGGTGGTGACGATGGCGGTCCACTTGTCGAGCTTGAGCGTGTCGAACGCTTCGACGGGACTCATGGGCAGATAGCGCGCGCCGTTTTGGGGGCCGCTCGACGGACCTTTGGCGCGCGCGATGATGCTTTCCAAGCCCGCCGCGTTGGCGAGCGACGCGAGCGCGAGCGCGACGGGATCGTGGCCGAGGACGACGAGGCGCGCCGGCGGATCGTAACGGCGAAACATCGTGCGCGTCTCGTCGTCAGCGTCTGCGAGCAGATCCGTTTCGGTTGCTGCGCGTGTGGAAGCTTCTCCCTCGTACGTCACGCTGCGCACGATGGCGCGGCGTGCGGCGCGCGCTTGCAGAACGGCTTGCAGCGACTTGTCGTCAGCGCTCGCGCGCTCGATGAACACTTCGATGCGCGCGCCGCAGATGAGCTGCACATCGACGAACGGCGAACCGCGCCCGAACACGACGAGGCGCGGCATGCCCGTTTGCGCAACCTCGCGGCCAACGATCGCGACGCTGCCTTCCACGCATCCGCCCGAGACATGGCCTGACGCACGGCCATCCGCGGCGATCGCCATTTGCGACCCGACGGGGCGCGGGCTCGGTCCATCGACGCGCACGAGCGTTGCGAGCGCGCCGGGCGCGGTTTGCGCGAGAATGTCCGCGAGCGCGGGGCGCACATCGTCGGCGACGCCGAACGCGGGCCAATCGCTGGCCTGGGGGCCGGGGAGTAGCGCTTCAGAAAATGTATCGACTGTCATCGCGCTCAGCTTAGCACGGCCGTCGGGACGGGCGAAAACCGGGTTCGCCTGCCGCGCGGGCGCCTGTTGCCGTGGCGGATTGGGCGCTAGCTTCTGGCCGCGCCGATTCCGGCGTGGGGCTTAGGGGCAAGAACATGGCGCGCCGGTTTGTTTTGGGAATGCTGGTAGCGGTTTCGCTCGCCGCGTGCTCGCAAGCGACTGCGCCCGAGACGGAAAGCTCGCCGGCGACGCCCGCAGCGCCCGCTGCGTCGATCGACCTGCAGCCGATCGTCTATCCGCTGACCGACGCGACGTTGGTCGGCGAACTCGGCTGCACGTTCCTGGATGCGAGCGGCGCGATGATTCTGGTCTCGTCGGGCTATGTGCAATCAACCGATCCCGGCACGGCGGTGGTGCGTGTGGGCGCGGTCGCGCAGAGTCTGCGCAGCGACACGGCCGATGGTTACGATGGCCTCGTCGATGGCGCCACGTTCGCGAACGACGCGATCAGCGCGACGGTCGCGATTGGCTCACAGCTGCCGGATACAGGCGAGCAAGTCGGTTACGCGGCGCAACTGACGGCGACGATGGGCGGCGCGACGCAAACCATCTCCGGCACGTGGACATGCGGGCCGTAAGGCTCAGTCTTCAGCGCCCCACGGCGGCGGCGGCGCGGAGATAGGGCGGGTGAGATCGAACGTGGCGCGCAGCAAGCGGTTCGGGCGCGAAAGTTCGTAGGTGAAGCGCTCGCCTGGCATGAGCTCGATCGCCCAAATGTTCGTCACCGATTGCGGGATGTTGTTGGCGACGAAGAGTGCGCGCGATTCCGCGTCGGCTGGAAATTCTTGGCGCGTGGCCGAGCCGGCGTCAGCACTGTCGCCTCCGTACATCGTGAGCGTGTCGGAGGTTCCGTCTTCGTGGCGATGATCGTGCTTGAGGCGAAGGCCTTGCGGCGTTTGCGTGATTACCCACGTGCGCGAGCGGTTCTCGCCGACATGGAAGGGCACGCGCACATTGTTGGCGCTGCATTCGCGTACATGCATCACGAGCCGCTCTTGCCGCATCGCTTCGTCGGCCGCTTCGGTGGTCACGACGCGCCCTTCGAAGGCCTGCCCGCACAGCGTGCGTAGGTTTGCCATGAATGTCTGTTGCGGGCTTGATGTGGGCGCAGTGGCGCAGGCAGCGAGGAACGCGAGGGCGGCGAGGGCAAAGGTGGCGCGCATGGAAGCTCCGGTGGCGAGAGCACGCGCTTAGCGCACTCTCGCCGCGCGGGGCGTCACATTCGTGTCAGCGGCTTACTCGGTCGGTGAGAGGCGCGCACGGATCGTGCGGATGCGCTCAAGCAGCGGACCGGCGCCGGCGACCTCGCCGTTGAAGTCGAACGTGATCGTGCGCGGCGCGCCTTGCCCATCGCGCACGATGGCGAGCGATTCGGCGCCGCCGTCTGCGCAGTCCGGGCAGCCGATCACCTCGGGCAGCGTATCGAGAGGCGTTGCGGACGCCAGCGCGGCGATTTCCTCCCATTCGGCGGAGGTGATGGGAGCGGCGATGCGCTGATCGGGCAGATTGTTCGGGTTGCCGCGGCCACCGCGCGCTTGGCGGATCAGCACGGCTTCGTTCTGGCTGATCTCAAGCCGCGTCGAACAATAGCCGATGCACATGCCGAACGACGTCGTCGAGACGATGCGATCGACGCTCGCGTTGCTTTGCGAGGCGGGGGTGCTCGCGCAGGACGCCAGCAAAAGGCCAGCAGTGAGCGCGATAGCTGTGACGAGACGGGTACGCGGCATGTTGGAATGAGACCTTCCCGATGTTGGGGCGCGCACAATGCGCGCGCGGCATGAACCGGCGCTGAATGTCTCGCACCTAGCGGAAGGTCGGGACGTGACCGGCGTCGCTTGGGTGGCGGCCCATGATCGCGTCATTGCACGCGCTGCAGACAAAGCCCGCTTCCGATCCGTCATGCGTGCCGCGATGGATGTGATCTTCAATACCCGGCCCGAACGCAAAGCGCGCGCGCAGCGTGGGCAGATCCAGCACGCAGGTGAAATACACCCACTCGCGGCAATTGTCACTCCACGCTTGGCCGCGGAACGTCTCGGCGATTCCGTTCGCTATTAGCGCCCGCTCGAGCGCGGCGAGATGTGCGCACACCATTTTCAAAAGAGCTTGATCGCGATCGCGATGCCGCCCCAGACCAGGATGCCGATGGCGGCCCCGATCGCGCCGCCCGCGATCCGCCGCTTTCGCCACAAATAGGCGCCGGCAGCAGCGCCGAGGATGAGGCCCGGCCAGCCGAAATAGAGAAAGAGCTCGGGCCAGCCGATGTTGAACGAAATGTCGGACATCGCACACGATTGGTGGGCGCGATTGCGTGGAAAGGCAATCGCGCATGCGCGTAAACGCGGGGTCTGATAAGGTCCGCCCATCATGAACAGTCTGACGCTGAACGCTCTGATCGCGGCGGGAGATGTCGCGGGCCTTACAGATGCGCTCGCGAAGGCCGACGTGAAGACGCTCAACACGCCCGATCTTGACGGTAAAACACCGCTGATGCGCGCGGCGTCCCGTGCGAGCGGCGGGGCTGAGATGGTGCGTGCGCTGATCGCGCACGGCGCACGCTTTGTGCAGAGCGAAAATGAGATGCGGCCCGATCCGCTGCGCTGCGCGCTCGGTGCGGGCGATCCAGAGACCGTTGCGGCGCTCGTCGCGGCGGGCGGCGATCTCAAGTACCGCACACACAAGGGCTATGACGCGCTGCTCGACGCTGTGCATGGGCGCGACGTGACGCACGATGCGCGCTTGATTGCGCTGCTGGCGATGTTGCTGGCGGCGGGCGTCGCCGCCGACGGGCGCAGCGACTATGGCGAGAGCGGCGTGCGCGTGCTGTCGCGGCTCGGGCGGTTCGATGGCGTCGCGCTTCTGCTCAAGGCGGGAGCGCCGCGCGATCAGCTGGCGTGGAGCGCGTTGCATGAGGCGGTGGCGCTTGGCGATCTGGACGATGTGGCGGCGTTTGCGAGCGGCGATGATCTTGCGGCGATCGACGATTGGGGACGCACGCCGTTTCTACTGGCGATCGTGATCGGCGATGTGGCGAAGGCGCGCTGCTTGGCTGAGCACGGCGCGGACATTGCGGCGCTTGGGCGCGGCGGCGAGACGGCGCTGCACATGGCGGCTGAGCGCCGGCGGGCGGAGGCGATGGCGTATCTGCTCGGCGAAGGCATGGATGTGAACGCCGGCGACTACTACGGGCGCACGCCCTTGCAGCTCGCTGTGGAGGCGGGCGATGCAGCGGCGTGCGCCGCGCTTATTGCACATGGCGCCGATGTGAATCGCGGGGAACGTGGCGCGCTTGCGTATGCGCGTGCGGGAGATGTGGCGCGCGTGCTTCTGGGCGCGGGCGCAGATGCGCAGATGTTGACGAGCGAGGGCGCGCGCACGCTCTGCGGCTTAACGCCCGAGGAGGATCTGGGCGCGCTCGCACAAATTACGGACGCGATGTTCGCGCGGGACGGCGCGCGGCGCTTCGGTACGGCGAACCCGCAGCCCATGGCTGAGCCGTACTTTGCGGCGATGGTGCGCAGCGGCGTGAGCGCATATCGTGCGCGCCGTGCGTTCGAGAGTCTTGGCGTTGCGTCGCCGGTCTGGTGCGCGCGGCGCTTTGGGCAATCGCTCACGATTCTGCCGGATGGGCGCATCGTGCAAATCGGCGGCGAGCACGAGGATTCCTACGATCCGGAGTTCTGCATCTACAACGACGTGTTCGCGCATGATGGCGTGGGCGGCGTTCGCGTTTTCGGCTATCCCAAATCGATTTTTCCACCGACGGATTTTCACACCGCAACTCTGGTGGGCGATGCGATCTACGTGATCGGCTCGCTGGGGTACAAGGACGAGCGCCAGTACGGGCGCACGCCTGTCTACCGCTTAGACCTCAATACTTGGAGTTTCAGCGTTGTGGCGGCGCGTGGCGATGCCCCAGGTTGGATCTATCGCCATCAGGCGCGCTTGAGCGCGCCGGGCGAGATCGAGATCAGCGGCGGCGAGGTGCTGCGCGCGCCGGACAACAGGGCCGCGAATATGGACGTGTTTGTGCTCGATCTGGCGCAAGGCCAGTGGCGGAAGGGGCGCTGAGTGGCGGGCCGCGCGCGAAGCAGGTAGAAGCCGCCGGCATGCCGATCCCCGAGGGAACAACCGCGCCGCTCGTGGCGCTCGCGCCGATGGCGGGCGTCACGGACATTCCGTTCCGCCGCCAGGTGAAGGCGTTCGGCGGCGGCTATTGCGTGTCGGAAATGGTGGCGTCCGAACAGCTCGCGCTGGCGCGTGTCGATATGCTGCGGCGCGCGGCGGGCGCGGGCGTGATCACGCCGCTCGTGGTGCAACTCGCGGGGCGGGAGGCGCGTTGGATGGCGGAAGGCGCGCGGCTTGCGGAAGCAGCGGGCGCGGACGCTGTCGATATCAACATGGGCTGCCCGGCCAAAAGCGTGACGAGCGGCCTCTGCGGCGCGGCGCTGATGCGCGATCTCGATATGGCGCTGAAGCTGATCGAGGCGACTGTGGCGGCGACGACGCTGCCGGTGACGCTGAAAATGCGGCTCGGGTGGGACGAGAACAGCCACAACGCGGCGGAACTGGCCAAGCGCGCGGAAACGGCGGGCGTCCGGATGATCGTGGTGCACGGGCGCACACGGCGCCAGTTCTACACTGGGCTTGCCGATTGGGCGGCGATCGCGCCCGTTGTGCAAGCGGTGCGCATTCCGGTGCTGGCGAATGGCGACATCTGCAGCGCGGCGGATGCGCGGCGCGCGCTAGCGGAGTCGGGCGCGGCGGGTGTGATGATCGGGCGCGGCGCGCAGGGGCGGCCTTGGCTGCCCGCTGCGATCGAGCATGCGCTGCGGCACGGCGGCGACATTGCGCCGCCGCCACGCGCGCGGCTGCTACAGTCGCTGCTCGAACTCTATGACGACACGCTCGATTTCTACGCCGAAGGCTTGGGCGTGCGCGTGGCGCGCAAGCACATTGCGTGGACGATCGACGCCGTGCTTGGCGCCGGTGCGCGCGAGCAGCGCAAGGCAATCTGTACGCTGGTGGAGCCGGCGCGCGTCCGGGAAGCGCTCATCGTGCTGTTCGACGGCGCGGTCGCGCAGGCGGCGTAGAATGCGTGAGCGTGAGAGCGTGCGCGTGCTGCTCGTTTCGCCGCAGAAGCGCCTGCTGCTGATCCACTACCGCAACATCGGCAAGGACGGCGTTTCGCGCCCTTGCTGGACCACCGCCGGCGGCGGCGTCGATGCAGGCGAGACGATTCTGGAAGCGGCGCGCCGCGAAATCGGCGAGGAAACAGGACTGCACGACGCCGTGCTCGGGCCGGTCGTTTGGTATTGTGAGGACAGCCGCCGGAGCGGCGACTGGCAGGTGCGTCACAAGGAACACTTCGTGGTCGCGCATGCGCCCACTGAGACGCTCGTGCGTGAAGGTTGGACCGAGCATGAGCGCGGCGAAATTCTAGAGATGCGCTGGTGGCGCGCCGAGGAGATCGCGCGGAGCCGCGAGACGATCTATCCGCCGGGCCTGGCGGAAATCGTCGCGCCGATCCTCGACGCGATCTACCCGGCGCAGATCGTCCGCTTGCCGGATGTAACGCCTTAGCGGCCTGGATTAGCGGCGGCAAATCCACGTAGTTGCGCCGAGCACCACCATAAACGTGCCCATCGCACCCACGACCAGCCAAACGATTGCAGGCAGTTCCATCAAAACGCTCCCACGAAGTGCTGCATGGGTAGCGCGTTACTCACGTATCGCTTTGATCGCAGTCAAACGCGCTTTTCCCCGGATGGCGCGCCGCGCTAGGCTGCGCGCGTTGGCGGCCGGGGGCGCTCGTGAGCACGACATCTATCGACTACGCGGTCTCGGGTTTTGTGCGGCACCGCTTCGTGCGAGCGCTGTGGGCCTCGCTCTTTGTCGCTGTCATCACCTGGACCACCTGGGGCTGGTTGCAGACGGCCTTCGTGAACACGGCGCCGGATTTTTCGATTGGGACGACGCTGCTGGCGGCGCCGTTCTTTCTGATGTTCGTCGCGATGATCGTCTTCGCGATCAAGTTTTCGGTCGACGCGCTGCAGGGCATGCACCGGCGCTTGATGGCGCTGCTGCTCATCGGCGGCTGGGCGTATCTGTTTTACCTGTTCGCGACGCAGCTCCCGAAGCCAATCATTTGGCAAGGCGAAGACATTGGCTGGGATGTGCGAGCGTACACGCCCGCGCAAATGGTGGGCGCGGCGGCGACGATGGTGTTCCGGATCGCGGGCGTGATCGTGGCTATCGAGGCGCTCCGCCAAGCGTTTTTGGCAATTGACGATCGACCGCGAACGCTTTCTCGCCGCGCGCGGCTGGCGGCCGCCGACGGCGATTGGCAATGGCAACTTTCGCCGCTCGCTTGGGCTGCCGGGCTTTGTGTTGAAGTTTCAGCACGGAGGCACGCGGCTCGCGCTGATTTACTATCTCATTGCGCTGATCAACGTCGGCTTGATTGCGGCGCCGCTTTCGCCGTTCTGGCTTGAGAGCGTCCAGGCCCAGTGGGGCGAGACGATCGTGCTCTACGCGGCCGGTGGAATACTAGTCGCGCTTGTGGTGCTGATCATCGCGGGGTGGGCGCTCGATCGCTTCGCCGAACGGTTCGCGACGAAGATGTACCAAGGCGTGCGCGATTGGGACCGGCGCGCGCCGGTCGTGTTCCTGCGTACGTTCGATCAGGACGATAACCGCTTGCGCATTCGCGCGCTCGATCCCATCGCGCGGCTGCCGGCGGGCATCGGGCGCTCACGCACCATGGATGAAATGCTGCTGGAGCATGCCTCGCCGTATGGGCCGATCATCGCCATCGGCGATCCGCGCGATTCGAAACTGCCGCTTGGCGCGGCGCGCATCTTTGTGCCCGGGCAAGGACAGGCCTGGCAGGAATGGGTGCGTGGTATTGTCGAGCCCGCAAAAGCCATCGTGATGAGCCCGAACGACACCGAGGGCGTGAAGTGGGAGCTTGCGTTGCTGGCGCAGGGTGAGTTCGCGCAGCGTGTGATCTATCTCGCGAACCCCGAGCTGCCGCACGAAACAAATACGCGTTTGTTCGCGAGTTTTGCACCGGGCGGCGCCGGGCCGGAAATTCGCCGCGGGCAAATTCCGATCGCCGCTTTTACAGATCCCGAGGCGGGCTGGCGCGTGATCAGCGCGCGCGCGGCGAGCCTTGAGGCCTACGCAATCGGGCTCAACCTCGCGCTTCAGCGGCTGTTCGGCCTCGTTGGCGTGTCGCTCGGCGAAGACGTGACGGTGATGGACCGCGCGACCGTTCCGCAACTCGTCCACATGGGCGAGGAAGCCATGAAGAAGGGCAATTACGCGCAGGCGACGGAAGCGTATCAGCGGGCCGCAAGCTACGCCTCGGCGACTGGCGAAGCGCTGGAAGAAGCCGCAAGGCTTTCGCTGATGGCG
>CAZXNY010000095.1:4417-9164 GCA_964642205.1 uncultured Caulobacteraceae bacterium | reverse complement strand
GATGGGCGGGGCCTAGCGCGTGGCGGCGTATGTCTTCGATCTCGACGGGACGATCGTTGAATCCGCGCCGGGCATCTTTGCGAGTTTGCGCCATACGCTGACGACGCTTGGGCTCGAGCCGCCAGGCGATGAGGTGTTGCGCGGCGTGATCGGGCCGCCGGTGCGTGCGGCGTTCACGATGCTGCTGGGCGAGAGTGGGCACGACGTTGAGACGACGGTCGTGGCGTATCGCGCGCATTACGGCGAAGTCGGCATCACGCTGAGCGAGCCGTTCGTGGGCATCGCGGATGCGCTGCGCGCGCTGCACGCAGAAGGACACACGTTGTTCGTCTGCACCTCGAAGCTGGAGACGTTCGCGCGCGTGATCCTCGACCGGCTGGCGCTGACGCCGCTGTTCACAGGCATTTACGGCGAAGGGCCGACGGGCGAGCACAAGCCGGCGCTGCTGGCGAGGCTCGTGCGCGAGCATCGTGTCGACGTTGCGAACGCGGTGATGATCGGCGATCGGCGCGAGGATGTTGTGGCGGCGAAAGCGAGCGGCCTCAAGGCGCTCGGCGTGCTGTGGGGCTACGGCTCGCGCGAAGAACTGAGCGACGCGGGCGCAAGCGCGATCTGCGCCGACGTTGCGAGCCTGCGCGCGGCGCTGGCGGCGCTCTAGCTACTTCTTTTCCTTGTGCAGCACGGTGAGCGCAACGCCCGCGAACGCGATCAGCACGAGCGCGATCGCGAGCGGCGATTGGCCAAAGAGATCCAAGTTCGGCGGTAGGAGGAGGGCGGCGGCAAAGCCCCACGCGCCCGCAAGCAAGCGCAGGCCGCCGGACATTTTGCGCAACGTACGGAAGCCGCCGACCGCGAGCGCGATGGCCGCGCCCCCATACGCCCAGCCGGGGACGTCGGTGGCGAATTGGATGTAGGCGTTGGCGGCCAGCATCGCCGCCATCGCGAGCGCGCCCCAGGCGGCGATCGTTCCCATCATGCTGCGCGCTCCCGTCTATCTTCGTGAGCGCATAGCACGCTTTGCGATCACTCCGGCAATTCGAACGAACCCACATGAATATTGCCCGCCGGAACGTAGGTGTTGATGACCACGCCGGACGGTGACGTCTGCGACTTCGTGAGCTTCAGCGCGCCCGCGAAATCGTCGCCGAACAGGCGTTTGCCTTTGCCGAGCACGACCGGGAAAATCAGCAGCGTGATTTCGTCGATCAGCTCATGCGCGACGAGCGCCTGCACGACCGTGCTGCTGCCTTGAATGAGGATGTTCGGGCCGTCTTCTTTTTTGATGCGCGCAATGTCGGCGACGGGGTCGTGCAGCGCGACGGAATTATTCCAGGCGAGCGGGTCGCGTGAGGAGGTGACGACCCATTTGCGCGTGCGGTTGAACACCTTCGCGGTTTCGGCGTCCGGGCTGTCCTCGGCGCGCGGCCAGTGCGCGGCGAAAATGTCGTACGTCTTGCGGCCGAGCAGCAGCTCGTACTCCAGAGTGAGAATGTCATCCATCGCGGCGCCGACGGTTTCGTCGAAATACGGGAACACCCAGCCGCCGTGTTGGAAGCCGCCCACAGTGTCCTCGCTCGGCCCGCCAGGGGCTTGCATCACGCCATCGGCGGAAACGAACGAACCCAAGATCACTTTGCGCATAGCTGCCTCCGTATCTGATCGAAGGACGAACGGGGCGGGCGCGTTCCGACACGGGTGCTTGCGATTTTTACGCGCGTGCGGTGACGATCCAGCAGCCCGCCGGAGCGAGCACGCCCTCCGCGGAGGCCATCGGCGCGATTTCCTCGGCGATGCGGGCGCTGATGCGCGCGGGATCGAGGCCGTAGGGATCGATGAGGCGGCTCTTGGCCATCAGCGTCAGGAGATCGGCGGCTTCGGGAATGGTTTGGCCGAGGAAGATGTGTCCGTCCCACGGCGTGATCGCGACGTCCTTCCAACCTGCGCCAGTGAGAATACCGCGCGTGCGCTCAGCGTCAGCGAGCGCCATCGGGCCGGGCGCGTGCGGATCGGGCTTTGGCAGCGGCGTATCCATCATCGATTGCGCGATCTTCGCGGAGAGCAGATTCCACGCATTGTCCGCCGGCGCGCGCCAGCAGATGAAGGCGAGCGGCGCGCCGGGCGTAAGTTGGCTGCGCAGATGCGCGAACGCGTCGTGAGGCGCTTCGAAGAACATCACGCCGAAGCGTGAAAACAATCCGCCAAACGGCGCGCCGGGAATGGCGGCGGCGCCCGCGTCGGCTTCGATGAACTCAATTTTCGCACCTTCCGAAGCGGCGCGTTCTCGGGCGCGCACGAGGAGGGCGGTGGAAATGTCGACACCGGTCGGCCGATAGCCGCGCGCGGCGAGCGCGAGCGTGGTGACTCCCGCGCCACAGCCGACGTCGAGGATTTTTGCGCCCGGTTCGGCCTCCAGCGCATCGAGCACGGCGGCGTTCACGGGCTCAAGCATCGCATCGAGGCGCTCTTGCTCGGTGCTCCAGATTTTTCCGGCGGCCCCGTTCCAATAGGCCTGCTGCGAGGGGGAGGGCGTGGGCATGGCTTGCTCCGGCTGGCGTCCCGGCGCTCTTGGACTATTCTCGGCCCATGAGCCAGACGCCACAAAACAACACGCCGACAACCGGCCCGAAAAACGCGATCGTCATTTTGCTCGATAGCCTCAACCGCCACATGCTGGGTGCGTATGGCGGGCGCGAGTTCGAAACGCCGAACCTAGATCGTTTCGCATCGGGCGCGGTGCGCTTCACCAAGCACTACACGGGCTCGCTGCCATGCATGCCGGCACGGCACGACATTCTGTGCGGCGCGCTCGATTTTCTGTGGCGCTGCTGGGGCAGCGTCGAGCTTTGGGAAGACGCGATCACCTATGAGCTGCGCAAGAAGGGCGTTGTCACGCAGCTGATCAGCGACCACCCGCACCTCTTCGAAACCGGCGGTGAAAACTATCACTGCGATTTCGACGGCTGGGCGTACGAGCGCGGCCATGAAGGCGATGCGTGGAAGACGCGCGCCGATCCGAGCTGGGCGGGCGCGCCGGGCTTTGGGCGCGGGCACATGCCGTACGACAATTCGCGCGGCTGGTTTCGCGGCGAGGAAGATTTTCCGGGGCCGCGCACGATGCAGGCGGCGGCGCGCTGGCTCGATGAGAATGCGGGCCACCATGACCGCTTCATGCTGTTCATCGACGAGTTCGATCCGCACGAGCCGTTCGACACCCCCGAGCGCTGGGCCAAGAAATACGATCCCACATGGGAGGGCCCGCAGCTGATCTGGCCGCCCTATATGCGCGGCGCGGTGGAGAAGGGCGTGCTGAGCGCGGCGGAGGCGCGGCAGATATGCGCTGCGTATGGCGCCAAGCTCTCGATGATCGATCACTGGCTCGGCCGCGTGCTCGATGCGATCGATCGCAACAAGCTGGGTCACGATACGGTTGTGATCCTCTGCACTGATCACGGGCATTATCTAGGTGAGAAAGACATTTGGGGGAAGCCAGGCGTGCCGGTGTATGAGCCGCTTGGCCACATTCCACTGATGATCCAGGCGCCGGGCGTTGCGCCCGGCGTGTGCGACGCGCTGACCACGAGCGTCGATATCTTCGCGACTTTGGCGGATCTGTTTGGCGTCACCGTGCGCCAGCGCACGCATGGCAAATCGCTGCTGCCGTTACTGAACGGCGCGCAGCGCAGCGTGCGCGATTGGTTGCTGACGGGCGTGTGGGGGCGGGAAGTGCACCTCGTCACCGGCACGCACAAATATGCGCGCGGGCCGGTGGGCGCCAACGCACCGCTCTCCATGATGTCGAACCGCTGGTCGACGATGCCGACGCATGTGGTGGACCGGAACGTCGCGCTGCCGCTGCCGGATAAGCGCGCGTTCCTCGATACGATGCCGGGCTCGGATATTCCGGTGATCCATCAGCCGTGGGGCGAGGGCGATGCGATCCCGTTCTGGGCGCGCTTCAAGCCGACGGGGCACGCGCTCTACGCGGTGGAAAACGATCCCGAAGAGAACGAAAATCTGATCGGCCAAAAGATCGAAGCGCAGATGGCCGAGCAATTGCGCGCGGTGCTGCAGGAGCTTGAAGCGCCGGCGGCGCAGTTCACGCGGCTCGGGTTGAGCTGACGGGCGCTTGGTTGCGCTTGCCGTCGAGATCGGCGGCAAAGGCGTGGTTCACATCGCGATGCTCAGCCTCGTCCGAACGCACGGCAACGACGACGTCCCGCAGGCGCGCGTCTTTCGGCAAGCGCCAATAGTCGATCGCGATCTGCGGGGCGGGGACGTTCTCGAACTTGCCCGCATCGATCTCGGCCAGAAACTCCGTGTAGGAGACGACCGCTTCTTCCTCGAAATAGCCGATCATGCGGTGCGCCGTGCGTGGGCTCACGAGATAGAGAATGAAGTAGGCATTGAAGAAAACGCCCTGCGCGAGGATCAGCAGCAGGCGTTCGATCATGCTGGGTTTGTAGAGCGCCACGAACGTCATCAGATGCATGCGTTCGTTTTCGGCTTCGTCGAGCAGCGTTTTGATCCAGCCCTCGTCGTCGCGCATCAGACGCAGCGATTTGAGATGGTTGAGCATGCCGCCGACCATGCCGGGTACGCCCGCGATGGTTTCGAGAACCACAGCGCGCGCGCCGTAACGCTTGGCGAAGAACGCGTCCGCGAACCAACGGAGCGATTTGGTGAGCGCGAGAGCGACCCGATCGGAGCCGCCGCGCGCCGGATGATGGCGGGCGAGGTCGATGCTCAT
>CAZXNY010000095.1:1320-4317 GCA_964642205.1 uncultured Caulobacteraceae bacterium | reverse complement strand
CGACCCGATCGGAGCCGCCGCGCGCCGGATGATGGCGGGCGAGGTCGATGCTCATGATCCGACAATGCGCGCCGGACCGAACCGGCGCCATGTGACGTGCTGCGGCGCGGCAATTCGCCGTTTGGGAAGTGAGGCTATGCCGGGCGGTGCTTTTGTGGGAGCTTCCGCCAGACGCCGGGGCAGGGGGCGTGACGTGAGGCGGGGGAGCCCATGATGTGGATTCTGCGCTGGCCGGTTGTGCTGGTGTTGCTGGTGCTGGTGGCGGGCTCGCTGTTGCCGGCGGTGGCGACGACGACCGCGCACCTCAACCTGCCGCCGATCGCCTCTTTCTCGCCGGCGCTGGCCGCGCTCGATGAACTTGGCGCGCAGTCCTCGTGGCTTGAGGCCGGGCTTTGGTACGGCGCGGCGGTGTTTTTCCTGATCGCGGCAATTCGATTGATCCGCCGCACGCAGGGCTTCTGGCTGTGGCTGCTTGGCTTTGCCTGCTACGGCGGGCGCTGGGCTGTGACGCAGCAGAGCGAAGGCGGCTTGGTCGCGACGGTACAATCGCTTTCGGCGGAATCGCTGCAGCCAGAAAATCTAACGGCGGAGTCGGCGCCCATCCAGATTGGCTTGCTGACGTTCCACCTGGTGATCGGGCTCATCATCCTGATCATCGACGCGGCCGATCGCGCCTATTGGGATCGCAACGGGCGCTAGTCTGAGCCGTGACGACCGTTGAGATCGCAACATGGGTGCTGCGCATCATTGGCGCGGCGTACTTCCTCGGCGGCCTCTTCGGCATGCGCCAAGCGTTCTTCATGCTGCGCGCCGAGCCGTCTATGGACGAGCTGCTCGACACGCTCGACAAATATAGCGCCGAGAACGAAGGGCGTGATGCGCCGCCGCCGCGCGTGACCGATAGCGGGCGGATGTGGTGGTTGCTCTCCGGCGCGTTCGTGCTGACGCTCGCGGGCGGGGCGATGATGGTGGCGCACCGGAGCGCGGCCGTGCTGCTCGCGCTCATCCTCGTGCACCAAATGCTCTATTTCGTGCGCCAGAGGCGGCGGGAGCTTGCGGCGCCGAACGAAGATCAAGCGAGCGAGGCGCGCCCGGCGCGCGCGACGATCAACGGGTTTCTCTCAAGCATTCCGGTCGTGCTGCTCGCGGCGTGGCTGTTTCACCGCGGCGCGCTTTGGTAGCGGTCAACGCACGGCGTCTTCGAACCAGGCCATCATCGTTTTCGTGTTGCGCGCGTCGTAGCTCTGCGCGGCGTCTTGCAGAATCTCGACGAGCGTGACGGAGGCGAGCGAGGCGCGGAAGGCGCGCTCGGCTTCGAGGAACGCTTTGGCGATGCCGCATTGGCGCTTGCACGCTTCCTTTGACACGCTGACGGGGCCGCGCAGGCGGATGTCCTGACAGCGGAAGGCGGGCTCCTTACCTTCGACGGCATAGAGAATGTCGGCGAGCGTGATCTCCTTCGGCACGCGGGCGAGGCGGTACCCGCCGGTTGGGCCTTTTTCAGTCTCGACGATGCCGGCGCGCGACAGCGCCTGCATCTGCTTGGCGAGGTAGGCGGGCGGCACGTCCAGGAATTCCGCGAGCTTGGCGCCCGGCATGACGCGCCCGCGCGGCACGGCGGCCAGCATGCCCGCCGCGTGCGCCGCCCATTCCACGCCTTCGCTCAACCGCATCGAAGAATCCCTGACTTTCCTATTGCGGACATATCATATCCGAATATAGTGGACAAAACTTGTCCGGGATAGGAGGCGCTTATGGGCGCGTTTGATGTGGTCGTGGCTGGCGGCGGAATCGCTGGGCTGACGGCGGGCGCGTTCGCGGCGCGCGGCGGGGCCAAGACGCTGGTGCTCGAAGGCGCGCCGACGCTGGGTGGGCGGGCGCGTACGCGGGAGGAGGGCGGCTTTGCCTTCAACTTCGGCCCGCACGCGCTCTACCAGGGCGGCGCAGCGATCCGCACGCTCGATGCGCTGGACGTGAAGCCGGTGGGGCGCAGGCCCGTGCTGAAAAACGCGAGCCTCATTCGCGATGGGAAACTGCACCTCGCGCCGCAGGGGCTGGCTGATCTGGCGCTGACGAGCGCGATGAGCATGGGCGATAAGCTCGCCTTCGCGGGCGCGGCCGCCAAGCTCAGCAAGGATTTCGCGGGGCTGCCGGGCGAGACTGTGAACGATGCGCTGGCGCGCCTCACGCCAAACCTCGTCGCGCAATCGGCGATCAAGGCGCTGATCCGCGTGTCGAGCTATTCGAACGCCCCGGGCGTGATGGATGCGCAGGCCGCGTTCGATCAGTTCAGGCTTGCGAACAAGGGCGTGCTCTATCTCGACGGCGGCTGGAGCAGGCTTGTCGCGCAAATCGCTGAGGCGGCGCGCGCAGCGGGCGCCGAGCTGCGCACGGAGGCGCGGCTTGCCAGCGTGCGCGCGCAGGACGGCGGCTGGCGCGTGGCGCTTGCGAATGGCGAAGCTTTCGATGCGGGCGCGGTCGTGCTCACCGTGTCGCCCCAGGAAGCTGCGGAGCTAACCGGGCTCGATGCGCTGAAGGACGCGGCGCTGAAGGCGATTCCGATTCGCGCCGCGTCGCTCGATGTGGGGCTCACCGGTTTGCCCGTGCCGGAGCGCGGTTTTGCGCTGGGGCTCGATGTGCCGATTTATTTCTCGGTGCATTCGCACGCGGCCAGGGGCCTCGCGCCCGATGGCGGCGCGATGATCCACGTCTCGCGCTATCTTGGCGCCGAGGAAGGCGCGACTCGGGCGACGCGCGCCGAGCTCGAAGGCGTCCTCGATCTTGTGCAGCCAGGATGGCGTGACGTGCTCGCACACGAGCAATGGCTGCCGATGGCGCATGTCACGCACGATCTACCTCAAGCGGCGCGTGGGGGCTTGAAGGGCCGTCAAAGCGTCGATGTCGCGCCGGGGCTCTACGTGGCGGGCGATTGGGTAGGCGAGGAGGGCATGCTCTCCGATTGCGCGTTCGCGAGCGGGGCGCTGGCGGGAACGCGCG
>CAZXNY010000095.1:0-1220 GCA_964642205.1 uncultured Caulobacteraceae bacterium | reverse complement strand
GAGGGCATGCTCTCCGATTGCGCGTTCGCGAGCGGGGCGCTGGCGGGAACGCGCGCTGGCGCGGCGCGCGTGCGCACGAAGGCGGCCTGACGCGCACGTTTGCGCGCTGTGCAGGGCAGGGCGTCACGGCGCGCGGTTGACCGGGGCGGGGTGCGGCTTATGTCTCGCGCATCCGATTCCTTGCGCGCCGAAGCCGCGCCATCCCTCCGCACGGAGCGTTCATGTCCAGCTACGACCTCGTCATCATCGGGGGCGGTCCCGGCGGCTACAATTGCGCGATCCGCGCCGGCCAGCTGGGCCTCAAGACCGCGATCGTGGAGAAGCGCGGCAAGCTCGGCGGCACGTGCCTCAATGTCGGGTGCATCCCGTCGAAGGCGCTGCTGCACGCGAGCGAATATTTCGAGGCGGCGACCAAGACGTTCCCGTCGCTCGGCATCAAAGTGTCCGGTGTTTCGCTCGATCTCCAACAAATGATGGCCCAGAAGGAAGAAGCCGTAGAGGGACTGACGAAGGGCGTCGAGTTCCTGATGAAGAAAAACAAGGTCGATTACTTGAAGGGAACGGGTCGAATACTTGGGGCAGGCCGTGTCGAGGTGACGGACGCGTCAGGCGCCAAGAATACGTTAGAAACCAAGAACATCGTGATTGCGACCGGCTCGGACGTAACCGGCCTGCCGGGCGTCGAGATCGATGAGGAGAAGATCGTCTCCTCCACCGGCGCGCTGGCGCTCGGCAAGGTCCCCGAAAGCCTGGTGGTGATCGGGGCGGGCGTGATCGGGCTTGAGCTTGGCTCGGTGTGGCGCCGGCTGGGCTCGAAAGTGACGGTGGTGGAGTTTCTCGACCGCGTTTTGCCGACGATGGACGGCGAAATCTCCAAGCAGGCCGAGCGGATCTTCAAGAAGCAGGGCATGGCGTTCGAGCTTGGCCATAAGGTCGTGGCCATCGAGAAGACGGCCAAGGGCGTCAATGTGGCGATCGAACCCGCGAAAGGCGGCGAAAAGCGCGTGCTGAGCGCGGACGTCGTGCTCGTCGCGATCGGCCGAAAGCCCTTCACGACTGGGCTGGGGCTCGAAAACGCCGGCGTCCGCTTCGATCAACGCGGTTTCATCGAGACCGACCACTTCGCGACCAGCGCGGCCGGCATCTACGCGATCGGGGACTGCACGCACGGCCCGATGCTGGCCCACAAGGCCGAAGAGGAGGGCGCCGCGGTCGCGCAG
>CAZXNY010000094.1:0-9261 GCA_964642205.1 uncultured Caulobacteraceae bacterium | reverse complement strand
GTCGATGAATTGTTCGAGCCGCGCTTCGTCCGCGTAGAGTTCCGCGAACACGCTCTCGCCGCCGTTCTTGGTTTCATTCTGCGGCTGTCCCGTGCGCAACGCTTCCGTCAGATTTGCCCAGAACGGATAGAGCCGGGAATTGGCCATCTCCAGAATGCCGCCAACGTAGGTTGGCTTGCCTTTATCGAGGAAGAACGCCGTCTCCGGCGTGTTGCGATAGCGCGCGTTCGGTCCGTCGCCGTCACGCGCCAACATGCCGATCGAGAGCAGGGCGTCGAAGAAGTCCGGGTTGGCGCGCGGGTGAAGCTTCAGCGCCTTCGTGAGCTCGGCGCCCGTCATGGCTTTGTCGCCCAACACGCCAAACACTTGTAGCTCAACCGCCGAGAGCAGCGCCTTCGACGCAAAGAAGCCCATGCCGGTTTGGATGATTTGATCCGGCGTCAATTCGTTCGTGGCCAAGCCGAGTCTCCCGTCCTAGAAAAGCGAAACGCGCGGCGTGACGGTACGTCAGCTAGCGCGGGCCGCAAACTAAGGAGCGCCTTTGTCTGACGTCATGACCTCCGTCACGCATGGGCTCGCGCGTCTCACGCTCAACCGCCCATCCGCGCTGCACGCGCTGACGACCGAAATGTGCGCCGCGATGACCGAGGCGCTGCTCGCGTGGAAAGACGATCCGTCCGTCACCGTCGTGCAGATCGATCACGCGGCCGATACACGTGGCTTTTGCGCTGGCGGCGATATTCGGATGCTTGCCGAGAGCGGAAGGGCAGATGGCAAGGCCGCGCGCGAATTCTTCTTCACAGAATATCGCCTCAACCACCTTCTAATGGTCTACCCAAAGCCCATCGTCGCGCTGATGGATGGCGTGACCATGGGCGGCGGCGTTGGCCTTTCGCTGCCCGCGCGCTTTCGCATCGCGACAGAGCGGACGACATTTGCGATGCCCGAAACGGGGATCGGACTTTTTCCGGATGTCGGCGGCGGCTGGCACTTGCCGCGCCTGCCCGGAAAGATTGGGCTCTGGCTCGCGCTCACCGGCGCGCGCTTGAAGGCGGCAGATTGTCTCGAAGCGGGCCTCGCCACGCACTACATGCCGACCGAAATTCTAGAGGCCGCCAAGGCGCAAATTGCTGGCGCAGCCCAAACGCACGATCCGGCGTCCACGCTTGAGAGCGGGCTCTACGCATTAGCGGAAGGCGCCGGGCGGCTTGTCGAACTCAAACACCGCGCGGAGATCGATCGCTTGTTCGCGGGTGAGACCGTGGAGGCGATATTTGCGGCCCTCGAAGCCGACGGCGGCGATTGGGCCAAGGCGCAGCTTGCCGCGCTTCGCACCAAGTCTAACCTCACCATGAAGGTCGCGTTTCGCCAGCTTTCCTCGGGCGCGCGTCTCAATTCGTTCGCGGAAAACATGGCGATGGAGTATCGCATCGGCGCGCGCATGGTGCGTCAGCCGGATTTTCACGAAGGCGTGCGGGCCGTCATCCTCGACAAGGACAACGCCCCGCGCTGGAATCCGGCGACGCCTCAGGGCGTCACGGAGGCGATGCTCGACGCGATTTTCGCGCCGCTCCCGCCCGATGAGGAATGGACGCCGCTCAACGGCGTCTCTGCATAGAGGGGACATTGCGATGCGCACATTGATCGCCGCCTTGGCGCTTGGATTGCTGGCGTCTTGCGCCGCCACGCCAGAAGCCGAAATCGATCCGAGTGTGGCAGGGCCGACAGGTGTCGCTACTGCCGCTGCCGCCGCAGTAGCGGACACAAACCGTCCGCAAGCAGATCGTGATCGCGATGCACAGCGCCACCCGGCAGAGATGCTGGCGTTCGCGCAGGTGCAACCGGGCCAGCAGATCGCTGATCTCATCCCTGGTGGCGGTTACTTTACGCGTCTCTTCAGCAGCGTCGTTGGCCCGCAGGGGCACGTCTATGGCGTGATTAGCCCGCAACAAGCGGCGAACACGCAGAACCCGCCGCCCATCAACGCGCTTGCCGCCGATCCGGCTTACGCGAACGTCAGCGCGCTGGTGTCGCCGTTTACGTCGTTACCCGCGCCCCAGCCGCTCGATCTCGTGTGGACCGCGCAGAACTATCATGATCTGCACTTGGCGCGCTTCAATCTCGACGTCGCCGCCGTCAATCGCGCGATCTTCGATGCTTTGAAGCCTGGCGGGCTCTACGTGATCGTCGATCACTCCGCGCTCGCGGGCGCCGATCTTTCCGTGGCGGACACGCTTCACCGCATCGATCAGGCGATTGTGCGGCGCGAGGTCGAAGCCGCGGGCTTCGTCTATGAGGACGAACTCGACGTGCTGCGCAATCCTGCCGATGCACGCACGGTCAACGTGTTCGAGCCGTCGATCCGCGGCAACACAGATCAATTCGTGATGCGTTTCCGCAAGCCGCGGTAACACAGGGCGAACCTGAACGAAGTGTGGCGGACAAAGGTACGTGGGTAACGTACTCCGCCACACTTCGCGCACGCGGCGCGTTTTGGGTCGCGTTTTCGTGGACCGGCACGCTGGATTGAGCGTTAGTGGTAGGGCGCAAGTTCGATTGCGCCCTTTCCGCATTGGAATACGCCCTCAGCGCATTTCATGCGCCATGAAGGGCCTAAGAGAATGGACGACGACGACATGACGACGGCAGCCTTTATCGGGCTCGGCAATATGGGCGCCGGCATGGCCGCCAACCTCGTCAAATCCGGAATCGACGTCTGCGCCTACGACATTTCGGACGTTGCGCTTCGCCGCGCGGTTGAAGCTGGCTGCAACGGCGCGAGCTCTGCCGCCGCCGCCGTCCAGGAAGCGGATGTCGTCTTCACCATGTTGCCGGCCGGGCAGCACGTTCGTGAGATATACAGCGAAGAGATTTTGCCAAACGCCCGTGCGGGCGCGCTGCTGATCGATTGTTCTACAATCGATGTCGAAAGCGCACGCGCTGTCGCGGCGCTCGCCGCAGCGCGCCATTGCCCGGTCGCGGATGCGCCCGTTTCAGGCGGCACAGTGGCTGCTGAGGCTGGAACGCTCACATTCATGGTCGGGTGCGAGCAAAAGCACTTTGCGGATGTGCAGCGTGCGCTTCAACCCATGGCAAAAGCTGTCGTGCATGCCGGCGCCGCGGGCGCGGGACAGGCGGCCAAGATATGCAACAACATGTTGCTCGGCGTTTCGATGATCGGTGCATGTGAAGCGCTCGCGCTCGCGGAAAAGCTTGGGCTGGCGCCAGATCGCTTCTTCGAAATCGCGACGCAATCGTCCGGTCAGTGCTGGTCGCTGAGCGCGTATTGCCCGTGGCCCGGCGTCGGCCCGCAGAGTCCGGCCGATCGCGGCTACGAAGGGGGCTTTGCGGTCGCGATGATGTTGAAGGATCTAAAGCTCGCGCAAGAAGCGGCTGCCCGTTCAGGCGCCGCCACGCCGCTCGGCGCACAAGCCGAAGCGTTTTACGCGCTGTTCGACAAGCTTGGGTACAGCCGCAAGGACTTCTCGGCCGTGCTGCAATTCCTGCGCGCCGATCTCGACAAGCTTAAATAGCGCTACTCGCCGAGCAGGGTCTTCAGCGTCTGCCGTGCAGCTGCGCCATGCTCGGCGTCAGCCAGGGCGTAGGCCGCGAAGGCGCGCAGATAGCCGATCTTGTCGCCGCAATCGTATGTCACGCCGTCGTATTCGAGCGCGTAGAACGGTTGCGATCCCATCAGGCGCACCATCGCATCCGTCAGCTGGATTTCACCGCCTGCGCCCGCGGCTTGCGACTCCAACAACGGGAAGATTTCGGGCTGCAGAATGTAGCGTCCGCTAATGAAGAGGTTTGAAGGCGCTTCGCTGCGCTTGGGCTTCTCAACCATGCCCTTCATCTTGATGAGCCGGCCATCCCGGCTCTCGGGTGCGATGATGCCATACTGCTCGGGCTTGTCCGTCGGCTCGACCGCGATGAGGTTGCCGCCGGTCTTCTCGTAAGCCGCCGTCATCTGCGCGAGGCAGCTTGGCGCGGCGATCATCGTCATGTCCGGCAACAACACCGCGAATGGCTCGTCGCCGATGATGTCGCGTGCACACCAGATCGCGTGCCCAAGGCCGAGCGGCGCTTGTTGGCGCACGAAGCTCGCTTGCCCCGGCTTCAGTGCGCCACGTGAAAGCTCCGCGAGCTGCGCGTCCTTGTTCTTCGCGCGCAAAGTTGCATCGAGTTCATACGCTGTGTCGAAGTAATCTTCGATCGCGCCCTTGTTGCGTCCGGTGACGAACACGAAGTGCGTGATTCCTGCGGCTACCGCTTCATCGACGACATACTGAATTGCGGGCCGATCAAACACCGGAAGCAATTCCTTCGGTATCGTCTTCGTTGCCGGCAAAACGCGCGTGCCAAGTCCCGCGACAGGAAGAACGGCTTTGCGGATCGGCTTGTTGGGCATTGGCGCTCTGTTGTGATGGCGTGTCTGGCGTCACAGGCAGCTACGCGCGCGCATGGCAACACGCAACTGTGCCAAAGCGGGACACGCGGCAGCACGTCGCATGAACCAAGATTTCAAGCTTTTGGGGTAGTAATGCCGTCGCGAAAGGCCCACATGCACTCCGCTTGGGCGGGGCAACGCCTCCAGCAGCACAATTCAGCGGCGGTTCAGCCACGAAATGCGATTTCGTGGGCCCGCCGCAATTGCGCCAATTAAGCGTATTTGATACGGAACCGCCTCTCGGAGCCAAGTACCCAAAATGTCCGCCGCCTACACGCCCGCCCCCTCGGCCGATCGCACGCATGTCCGCACGATCATCTCCAGCCTGCTCGCCGGTATCGCCGCGACGGTGGTGATCGGCGCTATGGGCGCGTTCGTGGCCAATGGCGGTCTGGACGCGACGCCCGCGAGCGCGTCGACGCCGACGGAAGCGTTCTTCGCGTCGATGGCGCGCCCTGAGCCAATCGACGTCAGCGCCGTGCAAGCGCAACTCGACGCCGTCGATGCAGACATTGCGCGCACGCAAGGCGCTACCGCTGGCGCCATGTCGCGCCTCGACACGCTGTCGGGCCGCTAAATCTAGCGCGCACCGCTGGCAGAGATTGCCGGCTACAGAATTCGCAAAGGGCGATCCGTTGGATCGCCCTTTGTCGTTTCCGGCTACAGGATCGATTGGCCGGTCTTTTTCCAATCGCTGAGAAAGGCGTCGAGCCCGGCGTCGGTGAGCGCGTGCTTGTAGCAGGCGCGGAACACGTTCGGCGGGATCGTCGAGCAATCGGCGCCGGCCAGCGCCGCATCCCGCACATGGCCGACGGTGCGGATGGACGCTGCCAGGATCTGCGTCTCGAACAGGTATTGGTCGTAGATCGCCCGGATTTCGCGGATCAGCTCCATCCCGTCTTGGCCGCCGTCATCGAGCCGGCCCACGAACGGGGAGATGAAGGCAGCGCCTGCCTTGGCCGCGAGCAGCGCCTGGGCCGCCGAGAAACAGAGCGTCACGTTCACCGGGATGCCCTCGTCCGAGAGCGCCTTGCAGGCCTTCAGCCCCTCAAAGGTCAGCGGCAGCTTCACGACGATGTTGTCCGCGATGGTGCGCAGCTTTTTGCCCTCGGAGATCATGGCAGGGGCCTCCAGGGCCACGGCCTCGGCGCTGATCGGGCCGGGGATGGCGGCGCAGATTTCCTTTAGCGCCTCGAAGATGTTCCGGCCGCCCTTGGCGATCAGGGAGGGGTTGGTCGTCACCCCGTCCACAAGGCCGGTCTCGGCGAGCGCCTTCAGTTCCGAGACATCGGCGCTGTCGATGAAAATCTTCATGGGAATCTCCAGCCGGGCCATGACGGCCCGGGCCTCCACTGCTACCCCCCTCATACCGCCGGATTCGGAAGGGCGCACAGGGGTCCGCAACAGAATGAGTGCAGGCAAAACCGAGCTTGAAGGCCGCATGGCGGACGCCATCCGCGTCCTCAGCATGGACGCTGTCCACAAGGCCAAGTCCGGCCACCAGGGCATGCCGATGGGTATGGCCGACGTCGCCACCGTGCTCTGGACCCGCCACCTGCGGTACGATGCGGCCGATCCGCACTGGCCGGACCGGGATCGTTTCGTGCTCAGCGCGGGCCACGGCTCGATGCTGCTCTATGCGTTGCTGCACCTTTCGGGGTTCGCGGACATGCCGATGTCCGAGATCAGGAACTTCCGGCAGCTCAACTCGAAGACGCCTGGGCACCCGGAATATGGCCACACCGACGGCGTCGAGGTCACGACCGGCCCGCTCGGGCAGGGCATCGCCACCGCTGTCGGGCTCGCGATGGCCGAGGCGCATCTGCGCGGGACGTTCGGGAAAGACCTGGTCGATCACCACACCTGGGTGATCGCGGGCGATGGCTGCCTCATGGAAGGCGTCAGCCACGAAGCGATCCACCTGGCGGGCCGCCTCAAGCTCAACCGCCTGATCGTGCTGTTCGACGACAACAACACCACGATCGATGGCGTCGCCACCATCGCCGAGACCGGCGATCAAGCCGCGCGCTTTGCCGCCGCGGGCTGGGCCGTGAAAACCATCGATGGGCACGATTGGGCCGCGATCGACGCCGCGATGAAGTGGGCGAAGGATCAAGACCGCCCGGTCATGATCGCGTGCAAAACCAAGATCAGCAAAGGCGCGGGCCCGAAGGAGGGCGATCCGCACAGCCACGGCTACGTGCTGTTCGACAAGGAAATCGCCGACGCGCGCGCCGCGATGGGCTGGACGCTGCCGCCGTTTGAAGTGCCGGGCGATGTCGCCGCTGCGTGGAAGAAGGCCGGCGCCAACGGCGCGGGCGCGCGTGAAGCGTGGAGCGGCCGGCGCAAAGCGCACGCACAGCGCGCCGCGTTCGACGCCGCGCTTGCGGGCGACCTTTCGAGCGAAGCGCGCAGCGCCCTCAAAGCGCACGCGCAAAAGCACGCCGAAGCAAAGACGGCGAACGCAACGCGCGTCCATTCCGGCGCCGCCCTTGAGGCGGTGACCCCGCACGCGCCCACAATGATCGGCGGTTCGGCTGATCTCACTGGCTCGAACAACACGTTCGTCAAAGGCATGACGCCGTTCGATACGCCAGAGTTCACCGGCCGCTACGTGCATTACGGCGTGCGTGAGCACGGCATGGCGGCCGCGCTCAACGGTATGGCGCTGCACGGCGGCGTCATTCCTTACTCGGGCACATTCCTCACGTTCAGCGATTACTCGCGCCCCGCGCTCCGGCTGGGTGCGCTGATGGGCGTGCGCGCGATCCACGTGTTCACGCATGACAGCATCGGTCTCGGCGAAGACGGGCCGACGCACCAGCCAGTCGAACACCTCGCCGCGCTGCGCGCGATCCCGAACCTCTATGTCTTCCGCCCGTGCGACGCGGTCGAAACTACCGAGTGCTGGGAACTGGCGCTCGATCTGAAGAAGAGCCCGTCGATCTTGGCGCTCTCGCGCCAAGCCACGCCCGCGACGCGCACCGACGCTGGCGAAAACAAGAGCGCCAAGGGCGCCTACGAAATTCTTCCTGCAGAAGGCGGTCCCGCGCGCATCACGCTGTTTGCGTCTGGCACCGAGGTTGCGATCGCAGCCGCGGCGCGTGAGCAACTCCAAGCTGAAGGCACGCCAACGCGCGTGGTTTCCGTGCCGTGCTTCGAGAAATTCTTGGAGCAGCCGGAGAGCTATCGCCGCAGCGTGATCGGGGATGCGCCCGCGCGCGTCGTCGTCGAGGCCGGCGTGCAGCAGGGCTGGACCGATCTCGTCGGCCCGCACGCCTTCGTCGGCATGAACTCGTTCGGCGCGTCAGCGCCCTTCAAGGATCTCTACGCGCATTTCGGCATCACCGCCGAGAACGTGGCCGCCGTCGCCAAGCGCACGCAGCGTTAGATCAGGCGCTTGGCCTATCCGGTCTCTTGGCGCAATCGAGACAGATCGGCCGTCCGTAACACGTCCGTGCCAGCGCATTGAGCGGCCCATCGACGCCGCACCAATTTTCGCGCGCGCCGGTCCACGGTCGCGCAAAGCCGCGCGCGATGAGCATCTCGCCGAGATCTTTGCCGTCTAGCTTGATGCGCGCGATTGTCCGTCCGTACTGATCTATGCGGCCGGTCGTGTGGGCTTCGACGTTGTTCGCGGCCTTGATGAGCTCATAGGCCGTCCACTTCGACCGCTCGCCCATATGCGCTTCGGCTGCGCATGCTGCGTACTTGGTTTCGGGCGCATCGATGTTTTCGAGGCGATAGCGAATACGTGTAGCGTTGTCGTCGATGGTGTCGCCGTCCACGATCCAAGCCTTCTTGATCGAGATGACCTGTGGCAGTCCGTCCGCCGGCGCGCGCGCTTGGCGTCCAGGTATGATGGTCGTGCTGGGTGGGGCAGAGCGTCGCTGCGCAGGCGCCAGTGCACGTGGTAGCGTCGTCGAGAGCGGCCTGGCAGGCTGGCGCGGCGCCTGTGGGTCGAACCATGCGCGGCTTGACCGAGCAGGGCGCTTAGCTGGCGTCGCCGCGAGCGCAACCAATACGACGAGCCCGCCACATACAATTGCGCCGATGAGTTCGGCATTGGCGCCATACTGCGAGACCATGGCAACAGCGAGCACCACAACGGCCACACCTACCAGGATCGCGAGTTCGCGCAGTTGTCGGTTAATGCCCCGCATGTGGCCACGCTAACGCACGCGTAGCCAGCCCTCCAGACTTCTCGGCTAATTCGCGCTAGCCGCGCCGTGCTTTCGCGAGTTCGAGGAGCTTCTTCACGTCTTGCGCGCGCTCGCGGGGGACGATTACGACGACGTCGCCTTCGGCTACCACCACCAGGTCCGTCACGCCCGCAACGGCGAGCGTCACGCTATTGGTGCGCAGAAGATTGTTGTTGGCGTCGAGCGTTATGACCTCGCCAACGGTGGCGTTGCCCGCGTCGTCCTTCTCGGCAAGCCGCCAGATCTCGTCCCAGGCGCCCACGTCGGCCCAGCCGATATCGGCGGGCGCGACCGCGCCGAACGCCGTCTGCTCCATCACTGCCATATCGAGCGGGGAGGAGCGCACGGCGGCGAATGCGTCAGCGTCCAGCGCAACGCGCGCGCCAGTGCGCGCCGCACGCTGCAGCGAGGCGAGCGCGGCGTCGCGGATATCGGCCGATACGCCTCGGCAGTTTCGTAATCTCGCGCAGCTTTCTGTTCAGCCCCCGCATGCGCATAGGCTAGCGCGTCACGGTGAAGTCTCAAGCTGCAACGATTGGTTGGTTTGCGCTCAGCGCGGCGTATCAGAGCGGCACGCCGAGGCGGTACCCGAAGCCGGGCGAGGTGACTATC
>CAZXNY010000093.1:0-9269 GCA_964642205.1 uncultured Caulobacteraceae bacterium | reverse complement strand
GACGTTGTCGCGGTCCAGCGCATAGGCGCGGCGGAAATCGGTGTTGGCGCGGCGCTTATCGTGGAAGAGCGCGAGCGCGCCGGCGCGCGCATAGGCGGCGGCGGCCTCGCTCGATGCGCCGCGCCGCGCGAGGTCTTCGGCGAACGCCTCTAGCGCGCGCACGGCGCGTTGGGTTTCGCCTTCATGCAGGAACGAGAACGCTTCCCGGTCCGCCTCGGCGGGCGAACTTGCGAGCGTCATCACGGCGTCGTGTGCGCCGTCCATGGTCTCCTGGCTCTCGTCGCCATTGGTGACGAGCTGCGCGGTGACTTGGCTCGTGATCGCGCGCATTGCTTGCGGATCGTTGAGCGCCGCGCGCAGCATCGCTTCGCGGTTCGGCCCGACAACGCCCATCGACCACAGCATCGACACAAGCGCGAACAGCACGGCCGCGCCCGCAAGCCACAGCACGATCTCGCGCCTCGGCGGCGGCACGAACGCGAATGCGATCGGCCGCGAGATCGGCGCGAGCACATAGCACTCGACGACGCCGTCCATCTTGTTGAGCTGACGATCGCCCGCAGGCTCAAGGCGCTGCGCGAGCGGGCCGCGCACCATCCGGCGCGCATCGAGCGAGACGAGCGCGGCGCCACGGTCGGCTTGCTGTTCGAGCCGCGCGGCGACGTTGACCGCGTGGCCCATCAGGTCGCCATTCGCGGCGACGGCGACTTCGCCGACATGCACGCCGATGCGAACGGTCGGCAGATCGCGCGCTTCGATGAGAAGCGCGGCGGTCTCGATGGCGCCTTGCGCGGATGCGAACTCGGCCATCACGCCATCGCCCGCGGTGTTGAAGATGCGCCCGCCGCGCGTGCGCGCGAGGTCTTCCACCCGCATGCGCACGGTGGCGACCTGCGCGATGGCTTCCGTTTCATCGCGTTCGGCAAGCGAGGAATAGCCCGCCACGTCGAGCGCGAGGATCGCGCTCAAACGGCGCGTTCCGGACTCGGCCGGCTGCGGGGAACTTTCGGCGCTCGTCATCGTCGCGCCGCAGATAGCACAAAATGGGTCGGCGAGGCCGAAAACTAGGCGGCGGCCATAGCCTGGGCGCGGCCGAGATCGACGCTGACGAGCTGCGAGACGCCCTGTTCCGGCATGGTGACGCCGTAGAGCCGGTCCATGCGGGACATCGTCACCGGATTGTGGGTGATGCAGATGAAGCGCGTCGTCGTGAGTTTGCGCATCTCGTCGAGCAGGCGGCAGAACCGGTCGACGTTCGCGTCGTCCAGCGGCGCGTCGACTTCGTCGAGGACGCAGAGCGGGGCGGGGTTCGCGAGGAACACCGCGAAGATAAGCGCGGTCGCCGTCAGTGCCTGTTCGCCGCCGCTCATCAACGAAAGATGCGAGAGCTTCTTGCCTGGCGGCTGCGCGAAGATTTCGAGGCCCGCCGCGAGCGGGTCTTCGTTTTCGGTGAGCTTCAGCGCGGCCTGGCCGCCTTCGAACAGCGTGCCGAACAGCTGGCCGAAATTGCGGTTCACGATCTCGAACGCCTCCATGAGGCGTGCGCGGCCTTCATTGTTGAGGCGCGTGATGGCGCCGCGCAGTTTGGCGACGGCGGCGGCGACGTCTTCCTTTTCGGTGACGATGGTCGAGGCTTTTTCCTCGACCTCGCGGAGCTCTTCTTCGGCGCGCAGGTTCACCGGCCCGCCAGCGTCACGTTCTGCGCGCAGGCGCTCCAGCCGCTTTTCGATTTCGTGGATGGCGCCGCGGCCAAGCGCGGACGTGAGCAATTGGCCCGCCAGATCCGCAAGCTGATCGACGGCGTGGCTCGTCGCTTCTTCGGCTTGATGCGAAATGTCTTCCACGCGTTGGGCGGCGCCGGCGCGTCGTGCTTCAGCGCCGGCGCGTGTTTCGCGTGCGGCGGCGTGGGCTGCTTCTTCGATGCGCGCGAGCGCTTCGGCATTGCGTTGTGCGGCTTCGGCTTCAGCGACCGCGTCGGCGGCTTTTCGGCGGCGCGCTTCGGCGTTTTCGGCTTGATCCATCAGTTCCGCGAGCGCGGCGCGGACCGTTTCGGGCTTGGCTTCCGCGTCTTTGCGGGACTTTTCGATCTTGGCGATTTCCGCCTCGAGCGTGGTGCGATGTGCGGCGGCGGCGGATGCGCGGCGAGTCCAATCGGCGCTTTCGGCGTCAATGGCCTTCAGACGGTTTTCGCGCACGCTGCGTTCGCGCACGAGGCCTTGGTGCATCGCGCGTGCTTCGGCGGCGGCGGCGCGCGCGGTCTCGGCGGCGGCGCGGACGGCCGTGAGATCGATCGCCTCGGCGGGCGCGTGCGCAGCCTCGGTCTCGGCGCGCGCTTTCTCGGCTTCGGCAAGCTCGGCGGCAAGTGATGTGCGTTGCGTTTCGAGATCGGCGCGGCGGTCAGCGTCGCGGCGCGCTTCGGCGTCGAGCCGGTCGATCGCTTGCGCGGCTTCGGCGGCCTTGGCGGCGAACTTGGGCGCTTCGGCGCGTGCGGCGCGCGCTGCGGTCTCTAACTTTTGGCGCTCGGCTTTCGCGGCTTCCGAGGCGGCCTTCGCTTTCGCGAGTTTCTGTTCGGCGGCGGCGAGTTCTTTGCGGGCGCTCGCGAGGCGGTTTTTGTGTTCGAGTTTAGCGGCGGCGGGCGCGGGCGCGGCGGCCGTGCGCACGAAACCGTCCCAACGCCAGAGCGCGCCGTCCTTAGTCACGACGCGCACGCCGGGCGCAAGCGCGGCGCGTGCGGCGGCCTCATTCTCGGCGACGCCAACACGCGCAAGACGCGCCGCGAGTGCTTCGGGCGCTTTTACATGATCGGCGAGCGGGACGACGCCCTTTGGCCAATCCGCCGGTTGCGCAGTCGCGCCAGCCCAACGCGCGGGCGCGTCCTTGTGCGTCGACGCATCGAGATCGTCGCCGAGCGCGGCGGCGAGCGCGCGCTCGAAACCTGGGTCGACTTCGATCGACGCGAGCACCGGCGGAAACTTCGCATTGTCCGGCGGCGCGAGCTTATCGAGGGCACGGACTTCGGCGGCGAGATCGCGTTCCGCCGTCTCGGCGGCGCGATAGGGGCCCCACGCAGCGTCATCGGCGGCGGCGGCTTTTGCGAGCGCGGCTTCGAGTTTGGCGAGCGCATCGCGCGCTTGCGCGCTCGCGGCTTGCGCGGCTTCGGCGGCGGCGCGCGCCGCTTCGCGCTTTGCGTCAGTTGCGTTGGCCGCCGGGAGTGCGGCGAGTTGCGCGGCGAGCGCGGCGTTCCGGTCGGCAAGGCGCTTCACGAGCGCGGCGGCCTGTTGCGCGGCTTGCACGCGCGCTTCGGCGCGCGCGCGCGCAGCGGCGGCTTCGCTCGCTTTGGTTTCGAGCGCAGCTTCAGCAGCGATACGCGCTTCGTCCGCTTGTTTGACGCGCGCTTCGGCGGCGGTGAGTTCGGCGGCGCCATCATCAGCCGCGCCGAGCGTTTCGCGTTCGGCGGTGAGGCGCGCGAGGGCGGCGGAAGCGTCGGCTTCGGTCGCTTCGGCGCGGGCGATGTCGTCCCTCGCGCGGCGCGCTTCGGAATCGGCGCGATCGAGCACGCCTTGCGCCTCCGCGAGATCGCGTTCGAGGCCGACGCGCACGCCTTCAAGGCGCCGCAGCACGGCAGCGGCGATCATGTCCTCTTCGCGCAGCGGCGGCAGCGCATCGCGCGCTTCATCGACGGCGCGTGCTGCAGCGGAGGCTTTCGCGGCTGCGTCCGCGACCACGCGCTCGGCTTCGCGCGCTTCTGCTTCGGCGCTCGCGAGCGCTTCGCGCGCTTCGGTCCAGCGGCGGTGGAAGAGCAGCGCTTCGGTTTGGCGCATCGTCTCCGCGAGGCCGCGATAGCGCTCGGCTTGCCGTGCTTGCTTGCGCAGGTTCGACGCCTGCATTTCAAGATCGCCGACGATTTCTTCGAGGCGCGTGAGATTGGTCTCGGCTGCGCGCAGCTTCAGATCCGCTTCATGGCGGCGTGCGTGAAGGCCTGCGATGCCGGCTGCGTCTTCGATGATGCGGCGGCGGTTTTCCGGTTTGGCGGCGATGAGATCGCTGACTTGACCTTGACGCACGAGCGCGGGCGAGTTCGCGCCGGTCGCGGCGTCGGCAAACAGGAGTTGCACGTCCTTGGCGCGCACTTCCTTGCCGTTGATCCGGTAGGTCGATCCCGCGCCGCGCTTGATGCGGCGCGAGACTTCCAGCACGTCCGCGCTCGCGAGCGCGCCCGGCGCGCGGCCCGCGGCGTCGGCGAGCACGAGCATGACTTCGGCGTGTTCGCGGGCAGGGCGCTGGCCGCTGCCGGCGAAGATCACTTCGTCCATATCGTCGGCGCGCATGGACTTGGCGCTCGTTGCGCCCATCACCCAGCGTACGGCTTCCAGCAAATTGGATTTGCCGCAGCCGTTTGGGCCGACGACGCCGGTGAGGCCCGCTTCGATCGGCGCCTTGGCGCCATCGACAAAGCTCTTGAAGCCGGAAAGGCGCAGCTCGGTTATGTGCATGCGCCAGCCACTGCGCTTAGCCGCCGATCACAGCGTCGATCGCGCGCGCGAGGCCGGCATAGGTCATCACCGACGGATCATCGAGCTTGCGGTTGTTGAGGATGAGCGTGGGCGTGCCCGTGATGTCGAACTGACGCGTGCCGGCTTCGACGGTGGCCCGGATGCGCTGCGCGCCCGCTTCATCGTTGATGCACGTCATCACCTGCTCTTCGGTGAGACCAGCTTGTTGGCCGATTTCGATCAGCTTGGCGCGCACGCCTTCGATCGTGCCCGAGGCGAACATCGCTTGCTGTTGATCGAACAGCACGCCGACGCGGGCCATGTATTGCTCTGGGCTCGCGCCGCCGCAGCGCGCGAGTTGGAAGCCGGCGACCGCGACTTGGGGCGGCGGGGTCGGGAACTCGCGGAAGATGTACCGGAGCTTGCCGGTGTCGATGTAGTTGGTCTTCAGCTGATCGAAGACGGTGTGGTGGAACTCGGCGCAGTGCGGGCAGGTGGTCGAGGCGTATTCGATCAGCGTGGCCGGTGCGTTGGCTTGGCCAAGCGCCATGTCGCCTGCGTCGGAGGCGCCCGCGCCGCCTTGGTTGCAGGCCGTTACGAGGCCCGCAGCGCCCAGAACAAGAAGCTCACGGCGTTGAAGAAGCATGGCGGCGGCGTCCCCGGCTCTATTGAAAATGACGCCGCTCCTTACGCGCAAAGCCCCTCTGCCGCCAAGCCGGGGGCTCAGCCGCGCGAGACGGCGCGCCCCAGCCGCATAAGCGCGGCGCGGAGGCCCTCATCTTCGACGCCGTGAAAGGCGTCGGCGAGGGCTTTCTCCTCCTCGGCGCTCAGGGGGCGGCGTATGGGGGCCACATTCGCGGCGGCTGGCTTCGGGGGCATGCCCTGGGCGATTTTGACCGCTTTGACCTGGGCGCCGGCGAGCTTCAGCCGGTCAATAATGAGGGGGGTCTGCTGCTGGAGGATCGGGGCCAGGGCGCTGGGGGCCTTCAGCGTCAGGGTTCCGGCGGCGAATTTCTCGGGCCAGGCAGCCTTGGCGGCGCTGTCGCCCACGATCTCGCGCCAGCGGCGGCGCATTTCGGTGAGCCCCATGCCCGTCATCGGGAGCAGCGGGCGAAGCAGGGTGGCGACCGATTTGCCGGCGGCGGGCGCGGGCTTGATCTGCGGGCGGCCACGCTGGGCCTCCAGCGCAGCCGCGGCGCGCGCTTCGCTCATCGCATCGAACGCCGTGTGGCGCGCGCGATGGGCTGTCGGCTTGCGGCGGAGGCGCTCTTTCATCGACATAGCCCCGTAACCGAAACGATTCGGCGTTAAGGGAGCGTAAAGTCCGCGCGTGAGTCGCAACGCCGCCCGTCAGCAGGATTCTGTGGAAAAGCACGCTGAAGCCGGAACAAAAGCTGCGCTGCGTGCGGCTTTGCTCGGCTGGTATGATGCGCATGCGCGCGATTTGCCGTGGCGCGTGGGGCCGGGCGCGGGTGCGCGCGCCGATCCGTATCGCGTATGGCTCTCCGAGATCATGCTGCAGCAGACGACCGTGGCGGCGGTCGGACCGTATTTCGCGCGGTTCCTGTCGCTCTTTCCGGACGTGGCCGCGCTCGCGAACGCGCCGCGCGAGGACGTGCTCTCGGCGTGGGCGGGGCTTGGGTATTACAGTCGCGCGCGCAATCTGCATGCGGCGGCGCAGGCGCTGGCGCGCGATGGCTTTCCGGCAAGCGAAGAAAACTGGCGCGCGCTACCGGGCGTGGGGCCGTACACGGCGGCGGCGATTGCCGCGATCGCGCTCGATCTGCCCACAAATGTCGTCGATGGAAACGTCGAGCGCGTGATGGCGCGGCTCTACGCGGTGGAGACGCCGTTGCCGGCGGCGAAAGCGGAGTTGCGCGAGCGTGCGGGCGCGCTGGTGGATGCGCATCGGCCGGGGGATTGGGCGCAGGCGCTGATGGATCTTGGCGCGACGATCTGCACGCCAACGTCCCCCAATTGTTTGATCTGCCCTGTGCGCGCGTTTTGCGCGGCGTTTGCTGGCGGCGCGCCGGAGACCTATCCGCGCAAGACGCCGAAAGCGGAGCGCCCGAAGCGCTACGGCGCGGTGTTCGTGGCGCGGCGTGGGGACGCGGTGCTGACAGTGCGGCGCGCGGACAAGGGCTTGCTGGGCGGCATGCTTGGTTTGCCGACGACGGATTGGGGCGATGCGCCCCTTTCGCGCGAGCACGCGCTCGCGCACGCGCCGCTCGATGCGGACTGGCTGCAGCTGGGGCAGGTGCGCCACGTGTTTACGCACTTTGCGCTGACGCTCGACGTGTTTGCCGCAACACTCGATGGCGCGGGCAATGATGCGGCTTGGGTGACCGAGCCCGCGCTACCGACCGTGTTCAAGAAGGCGCTGCGACGCTAATCCATTGTCGTATCGACGATGTAGGGCAGGCGCTGGCCGCGCACTTTGAACGTGCGCCAGGTGTTGTCGACGCCGGGCGCTGCGCCAGCGGGACTGAAGTCGTGCCGCTCAGCGCCGAAGCTTGTGTCGGCGCGCGGAACGAGGCGCGTGCGGTGGTGCAATGTCGCGAGCGAAGTGATGCGCAGGTCCGCGCCGCCATCTTCGATGCGCAGCACGTAGAGCCGAAGATAGATTTCCATGCCGAGCACGCAGAGCGCGATTAAAGCAAGGCCGCCATATCCTACGATGCGATCGGCGAGCGTGTCGTTCGGGTGCGGCGGGCCGAGCATCACGGCGGCGATCGCCACAAACGCAATCCAAATCGCCGCCTGTGCGATGCGCACACGCCACGCGCGTCTGTTTTCGTAGAGCATAAGCTGCGCCGCTATTGCGCGGCGGGGACAGCCATTTGGCGGCGCACTTCGCGGCGGAAGAGATCGATCGGCTCGCGCTTGGCTTCGGTGTGCCAGAACGTCCAACCGTTGCAGGCGGGCGCGTTCATGACATGCGCGCCTGCGCGGTGGATCGATCCGGAAAAGTCATCGATCACGAGCGAACCATCTGCGCGCACGCGCGCGCGGTGGCGGCCATCGGGCGAAACGAGAATATCGCCGGGGCGGATGAAACCAGCTTCGAGCACGTGACCGAACGGTACGCGCGGTTCGTCGCGTTTGCCGCCGGTGATCTGCAAATCGGCTTCTGCCATGGGCTGAATATCCTTCAGGCGTTTCTTCGCGGCGGCGGCGTACGTCTTGTCGCGCTCGATGCCGAGATAGCGGCGGCCGAGTTTCTTGGCGGCCGCGCCCGTCGCGCCCGTACCGAAGAAGGGATCGAGCACGATGTCGCCGGGGTTGCTCGTCGCGAGGAGCACGCGCGCGAGCAGGGCTTCGGGCTTTTGCGTCGGGTGCAGCTTGCGGCCGACGTCGTCTTTCAAGCGCTCGGCGCCGGTGCAAATCGGCAGCGTCCAATCGCTGCGCATCTGCAGATCGTCGTTCAGCACTTTGAGTGCGTGATAGTGGAACGTGTAACGCGCCTTGGGGGACTTCGCGGCCCAGATCAAAGTCTCGTGCGCGTTGGTGAAGCGCGTGCCTTTGAAGTTCGGCATCGGGTTGGTCTTGCGCCAAACGATGTCGTTCAAAATCCAGAAGCCGAGTTCCTGGAGGATCGCGCCGACGCGGAAGATGTTGTGGTAGGAGCCGATCACCCAGAGGGCGCCGTCGTCCTTCAAACAGCGGCGCGCTTCCGTCAGCCAGGCGCGCGTGAATGCGTCGTATTCGGCAAAGTCCGCGAACTTGTCCCAATCGTCATCGACGCCATCGACTTTCGATTGGTCGGGGCGCGAGAGATCGCCGCCGAGCTGAAGATTGTAGGGCGGGTCGGCGAACACGAGGTCGGCGCAGCCGTCAGGCAGGCGCGACATCTCGGCCACGCAATCGCCGATGACGATGCGGTCGGCCGTGAAAGCCGGCGTTGCCGATGATGTGGTCCGCTTGCGCGCCAAAGCTGCCCCCAGGAAGGGGCACATTCTGACTTGACGGTTAAGAGAGAATCAACGGGCGCGCTGCGGAGCCGCCGCAGACCTAGGCGGCTGCCTCGAAGAAGGCCTTGATCGGCTTGAAGCTGCGCCGGTGGATCGGGCAGGGGCCGAGGCGGGCGAGGGCCTGCTGGTGCTCGGGAACGCCGTAGCCCTTGTGCTTGGCGAAGCCATAGCCGGGATAAAGCGCGCAGAACTCTTCCATCATCGCGTCGCGGTGGACCTTGGCGATAATCGATGCGGCCGAGATCGAGGCGACGTGCGCGTCCCCGTCGATGATAGCCTCGGCGGGGCAGGGCAGCGGCGGGAGCGCGTTGCCGTCGATCAGCGCGGCCACGGGCGCATCGGGGAGCGCGGCGAGCGCGCGCTGCATGGCCACGAACGTCGCCTGATAGATGTTGAGCGTGTCGATTTCCTCGACCGTCGCGAGACCGACGCCGACATCGGCGCAATCGCGGATCGCTGCCGCCAACTCGGCGCGCGCTTCTGCGTTGAGTTGTTTGGAATCCGCCAGCCCCTTGGGGCGGCCTTTGGCGGGCAGGATCACGGCGGCGGCGACCACCGGCCCGGCCCACGGGCCCCGTCCCGCCTCATCGATCCCGCAAATGCCCATCCAGTGAGGGTGGTCAGATTCCGGAACGCCCGCAAACCGGGGCGGCGCCTTGATCGAAGCGCCGGTGGGCCTTACGCCCCACGCTTCCATGACCGAGCCCAGAAAGCCCCGCTGTTTTCAGGACGTGATCCTGACGCTCCAGGCCTATTGGGCCGAGCAGGGCTGCGCGATCTTGCAGCCTTACGACATGGAAGTGGG
>CAZXNY010000092.1:0-9277 GCA_964642205.1 uncultured Caulobacteraceae bacterium | reverse complement strand
GGGATAGGGCGCGCCGTTTTCATAGAAATAGCGGCCCGAGCGCGGGTCCTGGAAGTAATAGGCGCCCCGGCGCTCATCGTAGAATTGCCGGCGGTTGACGTTGTCGCCGCCGCCGCAGACACCGTCGCGGACGCAGCCGGCATACGCGCCGCCCGCCGCGCCAAGCGCAGCGCCGATGGCGGCGCCACGGCCGGCATTGCCGTCACCGACGTTGTTCCCGATCACCGCACCGGCGACGCCGCCTGCTACGGCGCCGCCAAGTGCGCCGGAAGTGGACGACGGCGATCCGGCGCAACTGGCCGCGAGGATGGCGGTGGCCGCCATCGCGAAAAGCGCTGAGCGCATGAAGTCTTCTCCTGTTGAAGCGATCCCTCGGGCCGAAACGCCGCCGCTTTCACGCGGGTTCCGGTCTGGGGCGCTTCAACAGCAGCGCTAGTTTGCGTTTGCCGGCGCGAGGCCGCGGTTGCGCAAGAGCGGCTCGGTTGTCGGTTCGCGGCCGCGGAACAGCACATACGCTTCCATTGGTTCGCGCAGATTGCCCGCCGAGAAAATGTACTCGCGGAAGCGCTCGGCGGTCGCGGGATCGAACACGTTGCCCGTTTCTGTGAACGCATCGTATGCATCCGCGTCGAGTACTTCGGCCCAGAGATAGCCGTAGTAACCGGCCGAGTAGCCGTCGCCCGAGAAGATGTGGCCGAAGTGCGGCGTGCGATGACGCATGATGATTTCGCGCGGCATGCCGATGCGCTGCAGCGCCGATGTTTCGAACGCGACGACGTCGAAATCAGCCGGGAAGCTGCGCTGCATGTGCAGGTCCATGTCGACAAGCGCGGACGACAGGAACTCAACCGTCGCCCAGCCCTGATTGAAATTCGCCGCCGCTTGCACGCGCGCGATCAATTCGGGCGGCATCGGCTGGCCGGTTTGCGCATGCACGGCGTAGCGCGAGAGCGTCTCGTTCGACGCGAACCAATGCTCCATCACCTGCGAGGGAAACTCCACGTAGTCGCGCGCAACATCCGTGCCCGAGACACGCGGATAGGTGACGTCGGAGAGGAGGCCGTGCAGCGCGTGGCCAAATTCGTGGAAGAGCGTCTCCGCATCGTCCCAGCCGATCAGAACAGGCTGGCCCGGTTCGCCCTTGTTGTAGTTTAGACAGTTGACGACGACAGGAATGCGCCGGCCGCCGGCGCGCTGCTGCACCTGGAAGGCGTTCATCCACGCGCCGCTTTGCTTGGTCGGCCGCGCATACGGGTCGAGCAGGTAAAGCCCGATGACACGGTTGTTGCGCCGTACTTCGAAGGCGCGCACGTCCGGGTGATAGACGGGGAAGTCGTCCAGTTCAGTGAAAGTCAGCCCGAACAAGCGATTGGCCGTGGCGAAAACGCCATCGATCATCCGGTCGAGTTGGAAATAGGGGCGGGTCTCTTCGTCGCTGACGTTGTATTGCGCGGCGCGCACGCGCTCGGCGTAATAGCGCCAGTCCCACGCTTCGAGTTGGAAGCCGCCGTTCTCACGGTCGATCATGGCCTGCAATTGCGCGCGCTCTTCGCCTGCGCGCGCGACCGCGGGTCGCCACACTTCCATCATCAGGTCGTATGCACGGTCGGGTGACCGCGCCATCCGGTCGGCAAGCACATACTCGGCGAAGGTCTCGTAGCCGAGCAGCCGCGCCTTCTCCGCGCGCAATTGCAGCACTTCGCGGATGAGCGCGCGATTGTCGTACTCGTTGCCATTTTGCCCGCGCATCGCCCAAGCGCGGAACGCTTGCTCGCGCAGATCGCGGCGCGATGAGAACGTGAGGAAGGGTTCGACGCTCGGCCGCTGCAGCGTAACGACGTATTGTCCCTCGCGCCCGAGCGCACGGCCTTGTTGCAGCGCCGCCTCACGCAACGCTTGCGGCAGGCCGGCAAGATCGCGCTCGCCGTTGAGCGTCAGCGTCCAGCCCGCCGTGTCCGCGAGCAGGTTTTGATCGAACTGCGTGTAGAGCGCGGCGAGGCGTTCGTTGATCGCGGCGAGCCTAGTCCGGCCCGCTTCGTCGAGCCCGGCGCCGGCGCGAACGAAATCGAGGTGATAGCGCCACAGCACGCGGTTCTGCTCGGGCGTGAGCCGCAGGCTCTCACGGCGTTGGTAGAGATCGTCGATCCGCCGCCACAGCGCTTGGTTCAGGAAGAGTTCGTTCTGATGCCGCGCGAAGATCGGCGTCGCTTCGCGCTGGATGCCTTGGAGTGTTTCGGTGTTGTCTGAACTCGTCAGGTTGTAGAACACGCCGGCCGCTTGGCCGAGAGTGCGGCCGGAGGTTTCGAGCGCCTCGATCGTGTTCGCGAAGGTCGGGCGCGCGCGGTTGTTGGCGATCCGCTCGATTTCGGCCGAATGTTCGCTCACGCCTTGCTGGATCGCGGGCATGTAATGTTCGGAGCGAATCCGATCGAAGGGCGGCGCGCCGTAGGGGAGGCGGCTCCAATCCTCATAGAAGGGATTGTCGTTACGCGGGGGTTGCGCGTTGGCTGCGCCGCTGGTCGCCAAAATCGCCATGACCGCTCCGAGGATTCGTAGAAATTGCACGCAATGATCTCCCGCCCATGTGGGGCGTGTGTGGGGTTTTTCGAGCCATGCCGCGCCTTGAAGCCATCTTCAAGCGGCTTGCGGCATAAGGCGGCGCACAGGACAATGCGCTATCGGGAGGCGGGCGTGGGCAGGGTCACGAAAAGATGAGCGAAGAAGCGCCCGCGCCGCTGCGTTCGTTCCTGCGTGAGCTCTACTTCGGCGTGACCGATCGGGCGCTGGCGTTCCAGGGCGTTCTTCTGGCGCTCGATATCCTGATCATCGGATTTTTCATCGTCTCGCAATTCATCGCGGGCCAGCCCTGGTATGTGCTGGCGGACTTTGCGATCGCGGTTTTTCTGACGCTCGATCTTGCCGCGAAGCTGTTCGCGCTCGGCAGCGTGCGGCGCTGGGTGAAGTACCCAACGACATGGGTCGATCTCGTCGTGCTCGCGACGTTGCTGTTCCCGAGTGTCCTTTACAACTGGGGCTTCCTGCGCGTGTTGCGCTTGTGGACGTTGGTGCACCGCGAGCGGTTCTGGAATGTGATCGGCGGGGGGCGGTGGGACGACACGCACACGGAGGATCTCTCCAAGGCGATCGTCACGCTGATCGTCTTCATCTTTGTCGCTGCCGGATTAACTCAGGCGCTCTTCCTCAACGATCACCCCAAGCTCAACAATTTCCTGGATGCAGTGTACTTCGTTGTCACATCGCTGACGACGACCGGGTTCGGCGACATCACAATCGACAGCGCGGGTGGGCGGCTGTTTTCCATCGCCCTGATGATCGCCGGCGTTTCCCTGTTCTTCACGATTGCACAAAAGGCTGTTGCGCCACATCGCAAGATCAAGGCCTGCACCGAGTGCGGTCTCGACAGACACGAGATGGACGCCAGGCACTGCCGCAATTGCGGGACGCAGCTGCCGATCAACGAGGCGCGATAACGAGGTTCTGAAGCCCGCGGCCAAAATAGCCGCTTGCATCGCCAAGGCGCGACGCTGCAAATCCGCGCCCATCACGGCCGACCCACGTTTCCGCGTCCAGCAGCACCCAGTCGCCTTCTGGAGCGCGCGCGAAGTTCACCGTTAGATCGGCGTTGATGTAGGTCCACTTCGTGAAGTCGAGGACGCCTGAGACGCCGTTGCCGAAATCGGCGACGGCGGCGGCGCGCATCGCCGGAGAGGTTTCAACGCCATCGATCAGCGCGCGCATCGGGCGGAACCAAACGGCCGTCGGTCCAGGCTCGCCGCGGCGGCCGCGTGCAACGCGTTTGTCGAAATTAGCGCCAAAGCCACGGTCGCCGAAGTTCGTGAAGGGCTCGCATGTCTCTGGCGCAGGCGCCTCGACGGGAGGGCCGTTCACGTCGCCCGGCACATCTGTCGCGAGATCGCGCACCTTGAGGGCGCTCGCGCGGACAACTTCTTTGCCATGCGCCTCGATCGAGAGAGCGAGCACCTGGATGTTGCGGCCCGCGCGCGTCACCTCTGTCCGGATCGTGAGCGGCGCAATGGGCGCGGGGCGCATCAGATCGACGGTGAGACGGGTCAGGCGCATCGGCGCTTCGGTTGGGTAGGCCTCAGCCGCCCACGCGAGGACGCATGATGGCGCGCCACCATGCAGGAGCCCTGGATCCCACGGGCCGGCTGCACGATCGGTGGGGATAAGCAGCGCGCCATCGCGCGCGAACACGGCGTCAGTCATCGCGTTCGAGGTAGCGGGCGGGATGCAGGCGCCGCAAGTGGTGGGCGGTGACGGGTTCGAACCGCCGACCCGCTCGGTGTAAACGAGCCGCTCTACCGCTGAGCTAACCGCCCGACCTGCCGCGGCTTCTAGGATCAATCCGGCGGCAGGGGAATGAATTCCTGATCGTCCAGCTGCGGCAGACGGATGCGGCCGGCGCGCCAATCGGCCTTGGCCTGCTCGATCCGCTCTTTCCGCGACGAGACGAAATTCCAGTAAATGTGCCGCTCGCCGAGCGGGGCGCCGCCGAGCAGCATCACGGTTGCGGCGCTCGTGGCGCGAATGTTTGGCGTGTCGGACTTCGCGAACACGAGCATCTGGCCCGTGCGGTACGCGTGGCCGTCGCACTCGATGTCGCCGCGCATCACATAGAGCGCGCGCTCCTCGTGATCGTCCGGCAGCGCGATGCGCGCGCCCGGCGCGCAGACGAGGTGTGCATAGAACAGCGGCGAGCGGGTCTTCACCGCGCTCTTTAGGCCGAATGCTTCGCCAGCAATCATCCGCCCGGTGACGCCGCCGCTGTCGAACGAGGGAAGTGCGCTCGTGCCGTAGTGATCGAATTCAGGCGCGGTTTCTTCCTCCGCTTCTGGCAATGCGACCCATGCTTGGATGCCTTCGAGGAAGCCGCCATCCGCGCGCATGCCCTCGAAGCGTTCGGAGTGACTTATGCCGCTGCCAGCGGTCATCCAGTTCACCTCGCCGGGGCGGATCACGGCTTCGACGGCGAGTGAATCGCGATGCGTGATTTCGCCGTCCAGCAGATAGGTGACCGTCGCGAGCCCGATATGCGGGTGCGGGCGAACATCGACGGAGCGCGGAATTTCCGGCGCGAAGGTGCGCGGGCCCATGTGATCGAAGAAGATGAACGGGCCGACCATGCGCCGTTTCGCGAATGGCAGCACGCGCGCAACGTCGAAGCCGCCAAGATCGCGCCGCCGCGCGTCGATGACCATGTCTGGCATGCGGATGCTCCTGTTGCGCCGTGTGTAGGCGCCAGGCGCGGCACGCGTCAAAGCACCGTTGCGTCAGCCCGCGACGGTGGTGCGGTGCAGAAGCCGGCGGTAGCCCTGATAGCCGCCGGTCGCCATGTGGTTGAGACAGCGATTGTCCCACATCACCAGCATGTTTTCGCGCCAATGGTGCCGATAGACGAAGTCCGGCTTCGATTGATGGCGGAACAGCGGATACAGAATCGCGCGCGCGTCTTCGGTTTCCATGCCTTCGATGCCGATCGTATAGCCGGGGCTCGCGAACAGCGCCTTGCGGCCGGTTTCCGGATGCGCGCGCACCAGCGGATGCGTTTGCGTCGCGCGCGCATTTTCCGAAGGACGGATCGTCATCGAGCGGCCCTTGTCGCGCGCGCCGTAGAAGCCGTCCGGCGCATAGGCCGGGCCCGCGGAGTGGATCGCGGTGAACCCGTCGAGCTTTTCCTTCTCGGCATCGTCGAGCGCGTCGTAGGCGGCGTATTGGTTCGCAAACAACGTGTCGCCGCCGACGGGCGGAATGACGCGGCCGTGCAGCAGCGTTGCGCTCGGCGGGTTGGCGAGGAAGCTCCAATCCGAGTGCCAGTTCTCGGCAAAGATTGGCGCTGTTTCATCCGGCTCGCGGCTCACCGCGAGGATGTGCTCGCGGCCCGGGATCGGCGCGATGAAAGGGTCTTCGCCGAATTCGCCAAGCGTCAGCGTGAAGCGCTCGAGATCGTCGTCGCTCATCGGTTGATCGGGAAACGCGAGGACCTGATGTTCAAGCCAAGCCGCGCGGATCGCAGCGATCTCGCGCGGCGACAAGTCCTTCGTAAGATCGACGCCCGTTACTGAAGCGCCGCAAGCCTGACCCGACGGCGTGACCGAGATCGCCATGTGGCGCCTCCCCTTGATTTGGGAAGAGCCTAGTCCCGCAGAGCGCGTGAGCGCTAGCGCTTCAACGCGTCGCCCCGGTTCATCGGGTCGGGGAGGCGCTCGCCCTCGGGGACGAAGCTCAAAGACACCGAGTTGATGCAGAACCGCAGGCGCGTTGGGGGCGGCCCGTCAGGGAACACGTGCCCCTGATGGCTGTCGCAGCGCGCGCAGCGCGTTTCGATGCGCCGCATGCCATACGAATTGTCCTCGACACCGCGCACGTGCGCCTTGTCGATTGGCATGAAGAAGCTCGGCCAGCCGGTCCCGCTCTCGAATTTGGTGGGACTGTCGAACAGCGGGAGGCCGCAGAGGCGGCAGCAATAGACGCCTGCCTCCTTCTCGTTGAGGAGGCCACCACAGAATGGCGCCTCGGTGCCGTGATGAAGGAGCACATCCTGTTCCTCGGCGGTGAGCGAGGCTTCCAGCATTTCGCGCTCGCCCGGCGTGGGGGGCGTCAGGTCAAAACCAAGCTCGGAACGGGGGCGGGCGGACGCGTCGGCCATGTGATGTGTCTCCTCGTTGGGTCAATACGTCGGCGTTTTCGGAGAAGTTTCCAAGACCCGTGCTCCCGGTCACGTGCGCGGGCGGAGCTTTGGGTGCAGGGTCGATGGCGGACTGACGCAGGAGGAAGTGGTGCGGATCGCAGCGCTGACGGTGATGCTGAGCATGGCACTGGCGGGCACGGCCAGCGCGCAACCTGACCCTGACGCCATGATGGCCCGGATGGAGCAGTCGCAGGCGGAAGCCGCCGCCGCGGCGCAGCGGCCAGGCGACGAGACGCTGACCTGTGAAGCGCTGCAAAGCGAGATGACCGCGTTGATGACGAGTCCCGAGATGCAGGCGTTCAACGAGTCAAACGCGGCTTTCGCCGCCGAAGGGCAAGCGCGGATGGCGGGCATACAAGGTCAGATGGCCGGCGCCATGGCGATGGGCATGGGCCTCGGGCTAGCGAGCGCCTTCATCCCCGGCCTCGGGATGGCTCAAAGCATGGCGATGCAAGCGCAGGCGGCGGGCATGCAGCGCCAAGCCGCGCAAAACCAAGAGCGCATGGTTCAGCAGGCCGGCAGCGTGGAAGCGGCGATGCCGACCTTGATGCGCGGCCAGCGCGTCATTGAACTCGCGCAGGCCAAGCAATGCCCGTTCCTGCAAGACAGCGGCTTGGCGCCGCCAGCGCAATAGTTACGTGACGCGTTCGCGCGGATCGTGCTCGCGCGCGAGCCGCGCCATGAGCGCTTTGGCGGCGCTCCGGACTTGCGCGGGCGTGTAGCGCGCGCGCAAACGCTTGACTGCGGCGGCGAGACCACGCGCTTCGAACGCCGTGCAATCTTTGTGGCGTGCGCACATTTCTTCAATGAGGAGATCGGCCTTCTCCGCCGCGGGCGCGAGGATCGGCGCGAGCAGCGCCGTGATCTCCGCCGCGAGCGGATCGCGCGCGCTCACGCCGCGGCCCGCTTGAGGATGGCCGCTGCAGCGCCCGCGAGCGATGCCTTCACCTCGCGGCTCGCCACCCGCATCATCGCCGTCACGTTGATCGGGTTCACGGCATAGCGATCGCTCGGTGTGGCTTTGAGCGCGCCGGAATAGGGGACCGCTTCCGCGAGCAGCGACGAACCGAAGAACGGGGCAGCGCCGATTTCCGCGCGCGTGGCAGCGTCGGCATCCTCGCCGGCGCGGGAACGAACGCGATCGTTGACGCCATTGAGCAGCACCGAAAATTCGCCGGGCTTCAGCCTCCGGCCGCGAATTTCGGTGACGACGTGCTCAAGCATGTTGAGGCCGGTGAGCGAATATTTCTCCGGCCGCACCGGCGCGACGATGTGATCTGCGGCCGCGATTGCGAGGCGTGTGAGGAACGTTGCGCACGGATTTGCATCGATCACGATCGCATCGACGCGAGCGCGAAGGACTTGGATGAGCGCATGGAACCGCGCGAAGGCTTCCGCGCGCTGACGCTCCGAGCGATTGTCGAGCGTGTACTCGAACAGGCGTTCATCGCCTGCGATCAGTTCGAAGCGCGGCTTGCCCGCGCGCTTGGAGCGGTTGAGCGGCACGGCGAGGCGCGCGAACGCCTCCCGCTCGGCTGCCGATGGGCCCGAGCCGACAAGCACCGAGTAGATGGTCTGGTTCGCCGCGCGGATCCGGTTGCGCTCGGCCGGCGGCAAAAAATACTGCGTGAGGTTGTGTTGCGGATCGAGATCGATGAACGCGACCGAGCGGTTTGCGGCGAGATGTGCGGCCGTGAAGAGGTTTGCCGCCAGCACGGTTTTGCCGACGCCGCCCTTGATGTTGAGCATCGCGACGACTCGGCCCTTGCCGGTGGTCTCCCCTAGAGCGCGGGTGAGTTCGGCCACCGCGGGTCCTGTGACGCCAGGGCGGATATCGACCAGGAGATCGTTATCGACGGCGACGGAGAGCCAGGAATCCGGCGCGATGTCGCCAGCCAGCACCGGCACGACAGGGCGCCCGTTGGCCAGCGCGAGCGAGACCGCGCGGCGCATGCCCTCGCTCGCGGCGGACGCGGGCGTCAGCAGTGGAATGACGGCGCTGGCTGTGACGATGGCCTCGACGCTGCCTTCCGGCGAGGCCAGCTCATCGCTCAACGCGCGAGTTTCGACCCCCGCGGCCGAAAGCGCGGCGGCAAGTTCGCGCGCGGCGGATGCATCCGCCGGCTCGAACGCGAGGAGGTTCGCGGTCGACATTGATCAGCCCCGCCCAAACCTATCAGCGCCGGGCATCTGCGCATAGCAGCGCTGGCTAATCCGGCGATTTCCCCGGCGCCGGAAAGCTTGGTATGGTGCGCCCATGCCGAAAACTTGGACCCCGAACAGCTGGCGGGACCTGCCAGCCAAGCACATTCCGACCGACTACCCGGACGCCGCAGCGCTCAGCGCGGTGGAAGCGACGCTGCGCAATTATCCGCCGCTCGTATTTGCGGGCGAGGCGCGGAACCTGAAGGCGAGCCTCGCGCAAGTCGCGGCCGGCAAGGCGTTTTTGCTGCAGGGCGGCGATTGCGCCGAGAGCTTCAAGGAATTCCACCCCAACAACATCCGCGACACGTTCCGCGCGCTGATGCAGATGTCGGTGGTGCTGAC
>CAZXNY010000091.1:0-9363 GCA_964642205.1 uncultured Caulobacteraceae bacterium | reverse complement strand
GCTTGGCGATCAGGGCGCGAGCCTCGGAAGCGTGCGCCGTGAGCCGCTCCAATTCTTCCGCGACATCGGCCTTCGCCGCGATCAGCGCCGCTTCTTGCGCAAAGCGCTGCGCATCGAGTTGCACCTCCGGCGCCAGCGCATCGAGCCGCGCCTTCAGCCGCGCCGTCACGTTCGCGGGCGCGACGCCCGCTTCCGCGCGCGCCGCCGCAACCAGCGCATCCAACCGGTCGATCATGGCGCCGAGCACACCGGCCAGCGTGCGGCCTTCCTGCTTGCGCGCGCTATCGAGCGCGTCGAGCGCCGCGCGCGCGCCCGCGACCAACGCCGCCTCGAGCGATGCACGCATCTCCGGCGTCTCTTCGGCCTCGTCTTCGGCGACGAACGCGCCGCGCAATGCGAGCAGCCCGTCCCAGCGCGGCGGCGCCGCGACGCCGCGATCCACGTATTGCTGGCCCGCCGCGATCAGCGACGCGATGTACGCATGATCAAGCTTGGCCCCCGCAACGGTTTCCGCGCGCTTCAGCGAAAGCCCCGCCTGCACCGAGCCGCGTTTGAAGCGCTGCCCCGCCGCCTCGCGCACCGCCGGCTCCAGCGCATCGAACCCCGGCGGCAGCCGCAGTTTCACATCGAGGCCGCGTCCGTTGACGCTTTTGGCCTCCCAAACCCACCGGACGCCGCCAGCTTCGCCTTCGGCGCGCCCAAACCCGGTCATTCCCGAAATAGACATTCGGCCCGCATAGCAGAGTTCGCGCCGGAATCGAAAATCGCGCTGGAAATCAGCGCTGTTCGGCAGCCAGCCGCTCACGCTCAATCACGCGCCAGCGCGCGACATTACGGTTGTGCTCCGCGAGCGTCGCCGCGAAGGCGTGGCCGCCCGTGCCGTCCGCAACGAAGAAGATCTCGTTCGTGCGCGGCGGATTGAGCACCGCTTCGATCGAGGCGCGGCCGGGGTTTGCGATCGGCGTCGGCGGCAGGCCGGGGATTTGGTACGTGTTGTACTGCGTGCGCAGCTCCAGCTCGCTCTGCCGGATGAGCCGCGGCTGGCCGGTGCGCTCGTTTACGAGCCGCCCGTTCACGCACCGCCCAGGATGCACAACGCACACGCCGTAGATGATCGTCGGATCGGTCTCGAGGCGAATGCCGCGCCGCAGCCGGTTGACGAACACCGCCGCCACACGCGGCCGCTCTTCGGCAAGGCTCGTCTCGCGCTCGACGATGGAGGCGAGCGTCAACGCTTCCTCAGGCGTCGTGAACGGCAGGTTCGGTTGCCGGCGCGGCCACAGCTCGGCCATCAGATCGGCCTGCGCCTGCATCATTTGATTGAGCAGCAGCGTGCGATCCATGCCGCGCTGCACGCTGTACGTTTCAGCGAGGATCGAGCCTTCCGGCGGCACGGGCGGCGTGTCGCCCGTCAACACATCCGAGCGCGCCAGAATATCGACCACCGCCGCTGCCGTGATGCCCTCGGGCAGCGTGATCGCGTGCTGCACCGCGCGCCCTTCGCCGATCATCTCGACGACGCTGCGCAGAGATTGACCCGGTTCGATCCTGTATTCGCCCGCCTGCATGCCGCGCCCGTCGGCGTACGCCATCGTCGCGATGCGGAAGAGGATCGGCGCGCGCACCGCACCGTCTTCCCCGAGGATGCGCGCGATCGTCGTCACGCTCGCACCGCGCGGCACGACGATCGTCGTCTCCGCCGTCGCGGGGCCAGGCCGGTTGGATTCGATCACGAACAGCAGCGCGCCCACGAGCACGACGGCAATCGCTGTCACCACCGCAGATGAGATAAGTGAAATCCACCCGAACACGTGCCGCGCTGAAGGCCGGCGCGCGGGCTTGCCAGTCGGCCGCTGTGCCGGCCGGCGCTTGGCGTTGCGCGACGGCGCGGGACTCACGGAATCTTGGAGAGGATCAAAGCGGCGTTCGTTCCGCCGAACCCGAAGGAATTCGACATCGCTGAGCGGACCGTCTTCTTCTGCGCCTTCAGGGCCGTCAGGTTGATCGACGAATCCACGGAAGGGTTTTCCAGATTGAGAGTGGGAGGGATCACGCCGTCCCGGATCGCCAGCGCGCAAAAGATCGCCTCCACCGCCCCCGCGGCCCCGAGCAGATGTCCGATCGCCGATTTCGTGGACGACACGTGCAGCTTGCCCGCCGCCTCGCCGAACAGACGCTCGATCGCCTTCAGTTCGATCTCGTCTCCCAGCGGAGTCGAGGTGCCGTGGGAATTAACATAATCGATGTCCGAGGGCGACATGCCAGCGCGCTTCAGCGCAGCTTGCATCGCACGATAGCCGCCGTCGCCATCTTCCGCCGGCGCCGTGATGTGATGCGCATCGCCCGTGAGCCCATAGCCCACGATTTCCGCGTACATCTTCGCGCCGCGCTTTTTCGCGTGCTCGTATTCCTCGAGCACGACAACGCCCGCGCCCTCGCCCATGACGAAGCCGTCACGATCTTTGTCGTACGGGCGCGAGGCCTTGTGCGGCTGATCGTTGAAGCTGGTCGAGAGCGCGCGCGCGGCCGCAAAGCCCGCCATGCCGAGCCGGCAGCACGCCGCTTCCGCGCCGCCCGCGACCATCACATCCGCATCATCAAGCATGATGAGGCGCGCCGCATCGCCAATCGCATGCGCGCCGGTTGCGCACGCCGTGACGACCGAATGGTTCGGGCCCTTGAGGCCGTGGCGGATCGAAATCTGCCCGGACGCAAGATTGATTAGCGCTGACGGGATGAAGAACGGGCTCACTTTGCGCGGCCCATCGCGCTCCAACAGCAGCGCCGTCTTCTCGATCGCGTCGAGCCCGCCGATCCCCGCGCCGATCAGAACGCCGGCGCGCTGCTTCTGCTCTTCGGTCTCGGGCTTGTAGCCGGAATCCGCTATCGCTTCGTCCGCCGCGGCGATGCCGTAGAGGATGAAGTCGTCCACGCGCCGCTGCTCTTTGGGAGATAGCGTCTTGTCCGGATCGAACGAGCCTTCGATGTCAGGTCCGCCGCCGCCGCGCCCATCGACGCGCGGCACCAGGCACGCATAGCGCGCCGGCAGATCCTCGACTTTGAAATGCTCGATCTTGCCCGCGCCCGATTGGCCTTCAATCAGGCGCTTCCACGTAAGTTCGCGCCCCGCGCCAAGCGGGGTGAGCAGACCCATGCCGGTGATGACTACGCGCCGCATCGGCGGGCGTCTCAGCCGACCTTTTCGGAGATGAACTTCACCGCGTCGCCGACCGTCTGAATGCGCTCAGCGGCGTCGTCGGGAATCTCGATGCCGAACTCTTCTTCGAACGCCATCACGAGCTCGACGTTGTCGAGGCTGTCGGCGCCGAGATCGTCGATGAAGCTCGCCTTCTCGGTCACTTTTTCGGCGGGCGCCTCGAGGTGCTTCACCACGATGCTCTTCACGCGCTCAAACACTTCCGACATGCACGCCTCGCTTATCAGGAAGGGCCAAAGACCCTCGCCGTAACTTGTAAAACACTGGTCCTTGGGAGGAGAAGCCCCGCCGTAACATATCCTTTTGGTCATGGCCAGAAGGGGCGCTGCCCAGGAGATTTAGGGGTCGGCGGGCAATTTCTAAAGCCGCCGAAGCTGCATCAAATCATGACCATGCCGCCATTTACGTGCAGCGTCTGGCCCGTCACGTAGCCGGCCTCGTCGCTCGCCAAATAGACGCATGCGGCCGCGATGTCCGCGCCCTCCCCGAGCCGCCCGGCCGGGATGCGCCCGAGGAGCGCGGTCTTCTGCGCTTCGGGCAAAACATCCGTCATCGGCGAGGAAATGAAGCCTGGCGCCACGCAGTTCACCGTGACGTTGCGGCTCGCCACTTCCTGCGCCATCGCCTTGGAAAACCCGATCAGCCCGGCCTTCGACGCCGCGTAATTGGCCTGTCCAGGATTGCCCATCACGCCCACAACGGAGGTGATCGCGATCAATCGCCCGCTCCGGTTTTTCATCATGTTGCGGAGCGCTGCGCGCGACAGGCGAAAATACGCTTCCAGATTGATCGTGAGCACCTGCTCCCAATCGGCGTCCTTCATGCGCAGCAGCAGCCCGTCCTTCGTGACGCCCGCGTTCGAAATCAGAATGTCGAGCTTGCCGAGCGCGCCTTCGGCCTGCCCAACCAGCGCATCGACCGCCGCCTTGTCCGAGAGCGAACACGGCAGCACGACCGGATCGTTCTTCAGCTTGGCCTTCACCGCTTCGAGCGCCTCAACACGCGTGCCCGAAAGCGCAACGCGCGCGCCCTGCGCATCGAGCGCCTCCGCAATCGCGCCGCCAATGCCGCCAGAAGCGCCCGTCACGAGCGCCGTTTTGCCGGAAAGGTTGAACATGTCGCTGCGCTCCAAGGCAGTAAGGCAATACGGCAATAGGCAATAAGCGCGGGCGACCTACTGCCCACTGCCCTACTGCCTCACAAAAGCGTTTTCGCGAAGGCTTCAAGATCGGCCGGTTCGTTGACCGAGAGCGCTTCCGCATCCGGCGCGTTGCGCTTGACCATGCCGGCGAGCTGCTTGCCCGCGCCCAACTCAGCAAACCGCGTCACGGCGCCTTCTGTGGCCATCCACTCGATGCTTTCGCGCCAACGCACGCGCCCGGTGACTTGCTCCACCAGCAATTTGCGGATCGTCGACGGTTCTTGAACCTGGCGCGCCGTGACGTTCGCAACCAGCGGCACGGCGAGCGGCGCGATCGTCGCTTTCTCCAGCGCTTTCGCCATCGCTTCGGCCGCGCCTTCCATCAACGGCGAGTGAAACGCCGCCGAGACCTTGAGCGGCATGCCGCGCGCGCCCTTGGCCTTCGCCGCCGCGAGCGCAGCTTCGATCCCCGCCGCATCGCCGGAAATCACGACGTTCCCAACGTTGTTGTCGTTCGCGACGACGACGACGCCCGCCGCCGAGCCTTCCTTCGCGATCTCCTCGGCAAGCGCGAGATCCACCTTGCCTATGAGCGCCGCCATATACGCTTTGCCTTCGGGCGGCGGCGGCATCGCCGCCTGCATCGCGTTTCCGCGCGTGCGCAACAGCTTCGCGGCGTCTGAGATCGACAGCGCCCCCGCCGCAGCCAGCGCGGAATATTCCCCAAGTGAGTGCCCCGCCACGAACGAGGCCTTTGTCACAGGCGCGCCGAACTCCTTCAGCAGCGCACGCACCGTCGCGAGGCTCACCGTCATCAACGCCGGCTGCGCGTTCGCCGTGAGCGTGAGTTGGTCTTCCGGCCCTTCGAAGATCAGCTTCGAGAGCTTCTCGCCGAGCGCGTCGTCCACTTCCTGGAAAACTTCGCGCGCCGCGCCGAACGCATCGTAAAGCGCCTTGCCCATGCCGGGCGTCTGGCTTCCCTGACCGGGAAAAATAAAGGCTGTCGTCATGGGCGCGGGTTAGCGGATCGCCCCGGCCGTCACAAGTTTTAGACGCCGGCCTGCCGCCGCAGCGCGATCTCGTCGTCCGCCGCGCCCGCGAGCCAAGCGCTGAAAGCCGGAGAGACGATCTGCGGCGCGGTCTCGCCCTCTGCCGCCACCCAGACCGGCGGATCATCGCCGCCGTCCGCGTCGAACCAAAGATAAGAATAGCCTTGGTGCGAGAGGAACACGAAGCCGCGCGGCGGCAGCGCAAACGCTGGCCCAAGGGCCTCGACGCCCTCGCGCAACGACGCCGGCCCAAACGCCGCCAGCGCCCCGTAGAAGAGGTCAGTTCCGCGCAGAAAGGTCCCCGCCCCACGCCCAAGCTCGGCCAGGAACGCCCGGTACGACGGCGGCAGGGCAAAGCCACAGGCTGCCTCCAGAGCAGCAATCTCGGCAGGCGAGCACCCGCTCGGCCCACTCCCAGCAAAGAACCCAGCGGCGTCTAGCCGCGCGAGCACCGTCTCATACATGCCCAACTCCCCCCAACGTGACGCCCCGTCACCGAGCCCTTGCTTTCCGGGCCGCGATCCGTATTTTGCGCGCCTTCGCGACCGGCGGTCCCAGGGCATCTTGCGCCTGGGGTCCATCGTCGCGGGCGGACCTTCCCCGCCCGCTGCGCCGCCAGTCAATGGAAGGGGAGAAACATGGCGTTGTACGAACACGTCCTGATCGCGCGTCAGGACATTTCCCAGCAGCAGGTCGATGCGCTGGTCGAAGACCTCACCCGCACTGTCGGCGAACTCGGCGGCCGCGTCGCCAAGTCGGAATATTGGGGCCTGCGGAACCTCGCGTACCGCATCCGCAAGAACCGCAAGGGCCACTACTGCCTTCTGAACCTCGACATGCCGCAAACGGCCGTCGCTGAGATTGAGCGCCGTCTCAAGATCAACGAAGACGTCCTTCGCTACATGACCGTGAAGGTCGAAGAGCACGACGAGGAGCCCTCGCCCGTTCTCGCCCGCCGCGACCGCGACGAACGTCGCCGTGCGCGCCGCGAAGGCGAAGAAGGTGATGAGGGCGGCGGCCGCGATCGCGACGATCGCGGTGACCGTGACGGCGGCTTCCGCGGCCGCGATCGCGATTAAGGCAGAGACAGATGGCTCAGAAATTCAACATCGCGAACATCCCCGCGCGCCGCCCGTTCGGGCGCCGGCGCAAGGTGTGCCCGTTCTCCGGCGCCAACGCCCCGAAGATCGACTACAAGGACGTGAAGCTGCTCCAGCGCTACATTTCCGAGAAGGGCAAGATCGTTCCCGCGCGCATCACGGCGGTTTCCGCCAAGAAGCAGCGCGTCCTCTCCATCGCGATCAAGCGCGCGCGCGAGCTCGCGCTGCTGCCGTTCGCCGTTCAGTAGGAGGATCGGCTCATGGAATTGATCCTGCTCGAACGCGTCGAAAATCTCGGCGGCATCGGCGATGTGGTGAAGGTGCGCGATGGCTTCGCGCGCAATTACCTCCTGCCGAACAACAAAGCGCTGCGCGCCACCGACGCGAACAAGAAAAAGTTCGAAGTCCAGCGCGCTGAAATCGAAGCCCGCAACGCGGCCGCGAAAGCAGCGGCGGAAAAAAGCTCCGGCACGCTCGACGGCAAGAGCTACGTGCTCATCCGTCAAGCCGGCGAAGCTGGCCAGCTCTATGGCTCGGTCTCCGCGCGTGACGTGTCGGACGCGATCATCGCCGATGGCGGCCAAGTCGCCCGCTCGGCGGTCGTGCTCGACAAGCCGATCAAGAACATCGGTCTGCACACCGTGAAGATCCGCCTCCACGCCGAAGTCTCGGCCACCGTGACGGTCAACGTCGCGCGTTCGGCCGACGAAGCCGAGCGTCAAGCGAAGGGCGAAAACGTCATCGCCTCGATGCTGGAAGAAGATCGCGCCGAAGCTGCCGATCGCGCCAAGGAAATCGCCGCGAACTCTGCCGCGAACGAACCCGGCGCGCGCGACGAATAGTCTTCGCGCCCAAGCAAACGGAAACGCCGCTGACCGTAAGGCCAGCGGCGTTTTTGTTTTGGGCCGTGCACGCTCCGATCAGAAATCGGCGCTGACGCTCAAGAACCAATTGCGCGGGCGCGCATTGATGATTTCCGCATAGCCCGCCGCTGTTGTCAGCGAGGACGTTCCTGCCACCCGGTAGAGTTCATCGGTCGCGTTGTTGACGCCCAGGGTGACGCGCCAATTGCCTTCGGCGCTATCCCACGCGACCGATGCATTGACCACCGAGACGCTATCGGTCTGCGCGATCTCGGGCGAGTTGGCCGCATCGAAGAACTGGCTGTCCGTGTAAGAGAGATCGACGCGCGGCGTGATCACTTGGCCATTGCCGAGCGTGAACCCGTAAGACGCGCCGATATGCGCGGTCATCTCGGGCGTGAACGGCAGCACGTTCGCAAGCCCGACCGTGGCGGTAACGCCAGGGAACGGCACGGGAATGATGCTCTCGAACTGCGTGTCGAGAATGCCGAGGCTCGCATCGATCAGCAGCGCTTCGTTGGGCGCGAAGACGAGTTCAAGCTCGGCCCCGTCGATCGTGGCCTCCCCCGCATTGAACAACAGCGGCACCACGCCGAGGCGATACGTGAGCTGGATGTCGTCATACGTGGTGGAGAACACGGCCCCGTTGAGCCGCAGGCTATCCGTGAAGTTCGACTTGAAACCGATTTCCCACGTATCGGCGGTCTCTTCATCGAATGAAATCGGCGCGTTGCCTGGAGGCGCAGCATTGTAACGCTGGTTGAAGCCGCCGGACTTGAAGCCCTGCGCGTACGAAACGTACGTCATCAGCGCCGGGCTCCAGCGATACGAAACGCTGGCTGAACCCGTGAGCGCCGTGAAATTCTCCTCGAAGCGATTGCGCGACACGAAGAGGCATCCGGGCGTCGGCGTGCCGATCGGGCAGAGCCCCACAGGATCTGGCGGCTCGGGCGCCGTGAGCGGGCTCACGTTGAAGAGCACGCCCTGGAAGCCCTTTGTTTCCTCGGTGTACCGCAAGCCGCCTGTCACAGAGAGCGCATCGGTCAGGCCAAACGTCCACTCGGTGAACAGCGCCCACGCTTCGCTATCGAGGTTCACGCGTTGCGAATCCCGCGTGCCGATGATGGCGCCCGGCGGCTGGGCGAGGTTCACGTTCACACGGTCGAACGTCTCTTCGTCGAAATAATAAGCGCCCACCACGCCATCGAGGCGATCGGTGTCGATCACCATCTGCAGCTCTTGGCTTAGTTGGTCGCTGCGGCTCGCATAGCGCGTATCGAGGATCGTGAGCGGCGTGTTATCCGCATCGCGCGCGCCGGCCCATTCAAGCGAACGGTCGGCCGTAACGGACTTGAACGAGAGCACGTCGCTGACCTGCCACTCCGCGACCAGCGAGACGCCGCTGTTTTCAAGCGTGGAGAACGCGGGCGCCGTGCCGCCATTGGTGAAATCGCCGCGCGCCTGCAGGTCGTTGCCGCAACGCGGGTCGTTGGTCTGCGGCACGGGCGGCCCGAACGCGTAGCCGGGGCAACCCGCGAACGCGCTCGCGGCGCGCACAAACGCTTGCGTTTCATTGATCGATTGGAACACGAACGGCGAGCCGTTCTCGTCTTCCTCCGTGTAGTCCGCGCGCAAGGTGAGCATCAGCGCTTCGCTCGGCTCCCAACGGAGCGCGCCCTGCGCTGTCCACGTGTTGTCATCGCCAAGATCGAGCCCATCGACGCGGCGCGTCACATACCCATCGCGCTGGCGCGCGCCGAGCGACACCCGCGCCGCCAGTCCCTCAGCGAGCGGCAGATCAAGCGCGAGGAATCCTTCGCGCAGATTGTCTTCGCCGATGCCGACGCGCACGCGGCCGCCAAATTCATCGCCCGGCGTGTTGGTCGTCAGCAGCACCGCGCCGCCGATCGTGTTGCGCCCAAACAATGTGCCTTGCGGCCCGCGCAACACTTGCACATTCGCGATGTCGCGGAAGTCCATCGCCCCGCCCACG
>CAZXNY010000090.1:7900-9446 GCA_964642205.1 uncultured Caulobacteraceae bacterium | reverse complement strand
TTGATCATCTCTTCGGCGACATCGAAATCCGCGATGACGCCGTCCCGAAGCGGGCGGATGACCTCCATGTTCTTGTGGGTTTTGCCCAGCATCGTCTTGGCTTCGGCGCCGACGGCGTGGACGACCTTGCGGCCGTTTTCGTTCACATACGCAACGACCGACGGCTCATCGAGGACGATCCCCTGATTCTTGACGTGAATCAGCGTGTTGGCCGTCCCCAGGTCGATTGCCAAATCCGGCGCGACGAGACCAAACCAACTCATGCCGTCCCCATTCTCTGCGATTCGCTGGGCTTAGGCGTCTCTCTAGCGCCGTAAGCCTTACCATCTTGCAACGACTGGGCGTTTTTAGGGCCCGCCAACGCGTTGTTCCGGAAGCAAACAGAAGGGCGAACGGGCCGGCGGCGCCGTCCGTTTCGCCCCACGATTCGCCCCATCGCCAAGGTTGAAGGCTTGCCGCGCGCCGTGGGGCGATGCAAGGGGCGGGCCGCATCGTGCGTGCGCGCATACCTCCTATTGCCGCGACCGCTTGCCTGGACATGTGCGAGGCCGCAATGATCGGCGCACATGCTGCGGGGATGCATCCTGACCGTGCGGGCGCTGATGGGCGTTGCGCTCATCTTGTTCGCGGCTCCCTTGGCCGCCGCGCAGTCCGGCGTTGATTCCGCTGAGCAGAGCACCGTTCGCGTTGCGGTCATCGTTGAGGCGGGCGACGCGCGTTCTTTGATCGGAACCGGATCGGGGTTCGTAGTTGGTCCTAATCTCGTGATCACCAATGCGCATGTGGTGGCGCCGGTGCGTCAGCAGGAGGGGGCGGGTGTTGCGGTTATCGCACCGGGCGGCGACGGCATGCTGCCGGCCCGCGTCGTGTCCTACTCGGCGCTCTCCGATCTCGCGCTTTTGGAAGTTCGCGGCGGCGGGCGGCTGACGCCGCTTACGATTTCGCTCGCGGAGCCGCGCCCCGGCGATGCGATCGTCGCGCTGGGCTACCCGGATGTGGACGATATTCGCCGCTCGGCCGACGAGCTCATTAGCCCGATGACGCCTTCGCGCACGACGGGGGCGATCGCCTCGCTGCGCGAACGGGCGCCGACGGGCGATCCGATTCCGACCATCAACCATGAGGCCGTGATCTCATCCGGTTCGAGCGGCGGGCCGTTGCTGGACGATTGCGGGCGTGTGCTTGGGGTGAACACCTGGCACGCCCGTGGACGCGACACGATTGAAACGCGCGGCGTCGCCACGCGCGCCAGCCAGTTGCTTGAATTTCTCGATGAAGCCGGCGTGCGTGCGACGACCACGGACGAGCGTTGCCTCACGGTCACGGAACGCGTGGAGGCTGAGCGCGCCTCGACCGTAGAGGCGCTGCAAACGCAAAATCGCGAGCTGGCCGCAAAACTTGAGACCGCGGACCGGCTCACGCGGCTGGCGCTCGTCATTCTCTTGGGCGGTACCGTTGCGCTGCTCGTTGCCGTGATCGTGCTGGGCGCGATCGTGTTCGGCAGGCGTCACCTTACGCGCGCGACGGATCCTGAGCCGCACCCCGC
>CAZXNY010000090.1:0-7800 GCA_964642205.1 uncultured Caulobacteraceae bacterium | reverse complement strand
GACCTTTGCGTCAATGGCCGCACGCTCTACGCGCCTTCGGAAAATGGACGCAGCTACCAGCGTGTGATGCTTTCGCGTGAGCGGCGCGCGATCGATGTGCTGACACTCGATCCACGTGGGCGGCGGTTTGAGCGTGAACGCTTCGCGTTGTCGTCAGGCGATTTCGACCGGGCCCTGGAGGCAGCGGGCGGCGCGCAGGATGGTTGTGGCGCCGCGCGTGAAGCCGTTCAGCAGCGCAACGCTTCGCTCCTGGAGTTTGCTACGGGTGAGCCGGCGCAGCGTCTGGTGTGGCGCTGCGAACCCAGCGCTCCCGCGCAAGAGTGATGACTGGCGTTTCGATCGATCGTTTCAGTGTCGATGGCGCTGCGTTCGCAACGCTCACCATCGACAATGCTGCAAAACTGAACGCGCTCAGCACACCGCTGATGGAAGCGTTTGTCGCGGCTGTCCGAACGCTTGCCGATGACAACAACCTGCGTGCGTTGATCGTCACCGGCGCTGGGCGCGCCTTTGTTGGCGGCGCCAACATTGACGAAATGGCGACGTTGAACCCGGAAAGCGCTCGAGCCTTCATCACAAACGTGCACCGGTGCTGCGCGGCCGTTCGTGATTTGGCCGTGCCGGTGATCGCGCGCATCAACGGCTACGCGCTCGGCGCTGGGCTTGAGCTGGCCGCCGCCTGCGATCTGCGCGCCGCGGCCGACCATGCCGTGCTTGGCATGCCAGAAGTGCGGCTTGGCATCCCCTCGGTGGTGGAGGCTGCGTTGCTGCCCTCGCTGGTCGGGTGGGGCCGGGCGCGCGAGATGCTTCTGACCGGGGCAACGTTCAGCGCACAGGACGCGCAGCGATGGGGCCTCGTGGAAAAAATCGCGTCTGCTGATGCGCTCGATGAGGCCATTCAGCCTTGGCTCGAAGCGTTTGCCGCGTGTGAACCCGCCGCCGTTCGCGCGCAGAAGGCGCTGATCCGCAGGTGGGAGCAGCTGCCGTTGGCGGAAGCGATCGCCGCCGGGGTCGACGCGTTCGAGGCCAGTTGGCGCACGCCCGCACCTTCCGCCGCTATGGCCGCGCATCTCGCCGCCCGCAAAGCGGGCAAACGGTAAGCCGCGGTCCATCCAATTCGGCGCTTGTCACATGTTATAATATATCATATCTCAGTAACGATATTACGTTGTGGGATGAACAATGACGCGTTGGGTGATTGTGGCGGGCGGGTTGGCGCTGCTGCCGGTAGCGGCGAGCGCGCAGGGCGGGACGCAAGACGAAATCGTCGTCACGGCGCCGCTTGAGGGCTCGCAGATCGAAAGTCTGCAGGGTGCGGTCGTGCTCCGCCGTGAGGATTTGCTCGAAACATTGAGCAGCGGCCTTGGTGAAACCTTGGAACGCACGCCGGGCGTCTCAAGCACCTTCTATGGCGCGGGCGCGAGCCGGCCGATCATTCGCGGTCTCGGCGAAGACCGCGTGCGTGTCCTGCAGAACGGCGTCGGCGCAATTGATGCGGCCTCAGCGAGCCCCGACCACGCCGTCACGTCCGATGGTCTCGAAGCGGATCGCATCGAAGTGCTGCGCGGCGCCGCCGCGCTCGCGTATGGCGGCAATGCGATTGGCGGCGTCGTCAACGTGCTCGATCAAGCAATCCCAACGCGTGCGCCCGCGGGCGGCCAAAGTCTCGCGGCGTTCGGCGCGCTGACCAGCGGCAATGATGGGCGCGAAGGCGCATTTGCCGCCATATTGGGCGAAGGTCCATTCGTGGTGCGGCTCGATGCGTCCGCACGCGACACCGGGGACTATGACATTCCGGGCTTCACCAACAGCGATGGCACAGGCGCGCAAGGATCAGCGCCGAACTCGTTCACATCGCTTACAAGTTACGGCGCGGGCGCATCGCGCGTGGGCGGCTGGGGCTTTGCGGGCTTGGCCGTCCAGCGCCACGAAACGGAGTATGGTCTGCCGCCAGAAAACGTTGGCGAGCCGGGTGGGCGCATTGAACTTGAGCAAACGCGCATCGAAACACGAGGCGAGCTCCGCGCGCAGGTCGGGCCGTTCGACCATTTCGATTGGGGCGCGCAGCACTCGGACTACACGCACACCGAATTTGAAGCTGACGGCGAGGCCGGCACGACGTTCTCCAACGAGGGCTATGAGGCGCGCGTAGAGGCACACAATCGTGGCTTCGGCGAGCGCTTGCGCGGCGCTATCGGAGTGCAGACCAGCGACGTCGACTTCCGCGCCGATGGCGAAGAGAGCTTCATCGCGCCGACACGGACGCGCGATTGGGGCTTGTTCGCTGTGCAGCGATTCGACCTCGGCTGGGGCGGTCTCGAGGGCGGCGTACGCTACGAAGCCCGCGAGGTGACAAACGAGGCGCTGGGCGCGCGCGACTTCGACGCCGCAAGTGTGTCGCTCGGCGGATTCTGGCGTCCCGTTGAGAATTGGTTCGTGGGCCTCACGGCGGCGCGAACGGAGCGTGCGCCAACGGCTGTCGAGCTTTTCGCGGAAGGCCCCCACCTCGCGACGGCGGCCTACGAACGAGGCGATGCTTCGCTCGACGTTGAAACCGCACGCTCTTTGGAGCTTTCGGCGCGCTACGGGACCGACGCGGTTGCGTTCGAAGCCAATCTCTATCGCGTGGACTTTGACGACTACATCGCGCTCTCACCAACGGGCCTTGTGTTTTATGACGATGAGGACCTCGGCATCGACGGCGTTGTTGGCGACGGCGATCCCGTGCTCGCAACGCTCGGCCCTGACTCGATGGTGTTGCCGGTGTTCGCATTCGGCGCACGCGATGCGACGTTCGAAGGCGGCGAAGTCTCGCTTGAGGGCCAAGTGTTTGCGCTTGGCGCTTGGACGGTGCGGGCCGATACGGCCGTCGATTGGGTGCGTGCGACCTTCGATGCGGGCGGCTACGTCCCGCGCATTCCGCCACGCAGCGTCACGCTTGGCGTAACCGGCGAAAGTGACGCGCTGACTTTGCGACTAGAGGGCGTTGATGCCGCGGCGCAGGACGATGTCGCCCTCGGTGAAACACCCACGGCAGGCTCAACGGTGCTCAATGCGCGCGCGACGTGGCGTCCGTTCGGCCGCGAACGGGCGATCTCGCTCATTCTCGATGGCCGCAATCTCACCGACGAAGAGGTTCGCGTGCATGCGTCCTTCCTGAAGGACGTTCTGCCGCGTCCAGGCCGAAGCGTGCGTTTGGCGTTGTCGGCGCAGTTCTAGCCGAGCAGGACGCACAGTGCGCCGGCGACGACGAGTAGAATGCCGGCTAGCTCGACCGGACGGATTACGTCCGCGAACACGCGGCGCGATACGAACCAGGCGATCAACACGTCGACGAGCTGCACGGTCTTCACTGCCGCGGCCGACGGGCCGAGCGCAAAGCCAGTGAACAATCCGGCGGAGGCGATTGCGCCTGTCGCGCCGGGAAGAAGGGAGGGGCGCCACGCTGCAAGCACCTCGCTCATGGCGCCGCGCACAAAGATCAGCAGCAGCAGTCCGCCGCCGAGTGTTTGCATCGCAAGCGTTGCGCTCAGTGTCGCGGCCGCACCGACCCACGGATCGCCGCCCCATGCCTGAGCAGCCGCGCGATACGCGACGGACGAAAACGAAAACAGAAGTCCCGCGCCGATCCCGGAGAGCGCAGCCTTGAGCGCGCCGCGATCGAGGCTGACATGCGCCATCAGAGTGACGCCTGCCGTGCCGAGCGCGCCGCCGAGCCAGTGTGCGGGTGTGAGCACATCTTGGATGAGCAGCACGCCAACGATGGCCGAACCGAGAACCTCGGTCTTCTGCAAGGCGTTCGCCACCGCGAAGGCGCGGCCGCGCATGGCGTAGACGAGCGCCGCCGTCGCGGTGGCCTGCGTGGCTGCTCCAAGCACCACCCACAACACGAAGGGCGTGCTCGCACCACCGCTCGCGCCGCGCCACGCGAAAATCAGCGCGGTCCAGAGAAATGCAAATGGGAGCCCGTAGATGAAGCGCACATAGCTCGCGCCCCACACGCCGAGCCGGCCTGTGAGTTGGCGCTGCGCGGCGTTGCGCGCGACCTGCAGCGCCGCTGCGGCGATGACGAGAAGGGGCCAGATCATGGGAAAAGGGCAGGCGGCAGCATTACGCCGCCGCCTGCGATCTAGGACTTAAGCGGCGCCGAGTTCTTGCGCGCCGATTTCCTGCGCGTCCGGCCCACGGTCGCGAAGCGCGATGAGACGTGACAGTGCACCGACATAGGCTTTCGCGGACGCGACGAGCGTGTCGGCCTCCGAAGCGCGCGCGACAGCGACTTTGCCGCCGCCGGAGAGACGCACGCTCACATCAGCTTGGGCATCCGTGCCCTCGGTGACGGCGGAGACTTGGTAGAGCTCCAGCGTCGCCTCGTGCGGCACGGCGGCTTTGATCGCGTTGAACACCGCATCGACGGGGCCGTTGCCGTTTGCCGTGCGCAAAACTTCGACGCCATCGACATCGAGCGTGATTTCGGCCGATTGCGGGCCGTCGGTGCCGGCGACAACGCGCAAGCGCTTGACCTGCACACTGTCATGCTCATGCGCGATCGCATCGTCAACGAGCGCTGCGATGTCCTCGTCGTAGACGTGGCGTTTGCGGTCGGCGAGTTCTTTGAAGCGGACGAACGCGTCGGCGAACGCGTTGTCCGCGAGGTCGTAGCCGAGCTCGCGCAGCTTTTCCTTGAACGCATGACGGCCCGAGAGCTTGCCCATCACCAGATGCGTCTGGCCTTGGCCCACGTCTTCCGGGCGCATGATCTCGTAGGTTTGCGTGTTCTTGAGCATTCCATCCTGGTGGATGCCGCTCTCGTGGCTAAACGCGTTCTTGCCGACGATGGCCTTGTTGTATTGCACCGGGAACCCGGTGACGCGTGACACCATCTGGGAGGCGCGCATCAGGCGCGGCGTTTCCACTTGCGTCTCATAGGGCAGGCCATCGCCCCGCACACGGAGCGCCATGACGATCTCTTCGAGCGCGGCGTTGCCGGCGCGTTCGCCGAGGCCGTTGATCGTGCATTCGATCTGGCGCGCGCCGCCTTGCACGGCGGCGATCGAGTTCGCGACCGCAAGGCCGAGGTCGTTATGGCAATGCGCGGAGAACGTCACCGCGTCCGCGCCCGGCACGCTGGCGATGGCGTCTTCGAACAGCGCTTTGTATTCACTAGGGAACGAGTAGCCGACCGTGTCGGGCAAGTTGATCGTCGTGGCGCCCGCGCGGATCGCCGCTTCGATGGCGCGCATTAGGAAATCACGCTCGGTGCGCGTGGCGTCTTCGGCGCTCCACTCAACGTCATCGGTGAACTTACGTGCGTGCCCAACGGAAAACGCGATCGCGTCCAGCACTTGATGCGGCTCCATCTGGAGCTTGTGCTTCATGTGGATCGGCGACGTGGAAATGAACGTGTGAATGCGTGAGCGCTTGGCAGGGCGCAAAGCTTCGGCGGCGCGCTCGATGTCCTTTGCGCCCGCCCGCGAGAGGCCGCACACGACCGAGTTCTCAACGATGCCTGCGACGGCCTTCACGGCTTCGAAATCGCCGTTCGAAGAGATCGGGAAGCCGGCCTCGATCACATCGACGCCCATCTGATCGAGGGCGGCGGCGATCTCGAGCTTGTCCGAGAGCGTCATGGAAGCGCCGGGCGATTGTTCGCCGTCACGCATGGTGGTGTCGAAGATGCGTACGTGATTGGAGGGCATAGTGGCCGGTCCTGAAAGCTGAGCTTGGGGATGGTTTAGCAGGTTATCCCCCGAGGCGCCCGGCCGGCGGCCTCGGCCGACGGCTCAACGCGCCCGGGGGCCCATAAGGCTCAGGAGCGGCAGCAGCATGCGCAGGCGGAGGTCGCGTGGGCAGAACATTCCGCTTCGATAGCGGATAGGCCGCCGTGGCGCAAGATTGTTGCGCCAAATCATGCATCGGGCCCCGCTTCGGGGCTCTCAACGCGTCTCACGAGGCGACGGAGCACATAGACAAGCACGAACCAAGCGAGGATGGCCGCAAGGCCGCCGAGCAACGCCGTGCCAAACTTTCCCTCCAGGGCGTCGAGGATCACGTCGCCGCCGAACGCCACGATGGCCGTTTTGGGCAGCACACCCAGCGCAAGGCCAGCCATGAACGGCAGAAACGCCACACCGGCGGTCGCCATCGCCACGTTGACGACAATGAAGGGCGCCGACGGCACGAACCGGATGATGAAACTGGCGAGGAAGCCGTTCTTGCCCATGAAGCGCGTGAAGCGCCCGCCAGTTGCGCCGGCGTATTTAGAGACGAAGCGCCCGCCTGAGACTTTTCCGATCAGGTAGGTGAAGGCGCCGGAGGCGATCGTAGCGATCCACGAGTACCAAAAGCCGGTCTCCGGCCCGAACGCGACCACGCATGCCGCGATCAGCACGAACTGCGGCGCGCCGACCAGCGACGTTAGGCAGAACACCAGGATCGCAGCGGGAAGCCCCCAATGCGCGCGCTCGGCCCCGCCCAGCCAGGACCGCACCCATACCGCGATCTCATCGCCGAAGAAGAGCCTGCCAACGACAAGGATGATCGCCACCGCCACGAAGAGGCCTGTGGTCACAAGCAGCGCGCGCCACGCGCGCGCGTCCATATTGGCAAAGAATTCCGCGGCCCGGTCGGCCAAGCCGCTCTTTTGCTCGCTCATCCCGGCCCGGCTCTCGCGCGCACTGGGGCGACGGTCAAGGCCTGACGTTCAGCGCGGCTACGCTGCCTTGGCGCGTGCGCCAAGAAACCCACGGCTCCGCGCTGGGCGGACTGCTTTTGCCTTCGCTTGCGGGATCTCGACATCGTTCATCCGCGGCTTGAGCGCGTGGATGAGGTCGCTCTCAACGGCCCGCCGCTCTGCTTCTTCGATGATCGGGCCGAGAATGTAGCGCTCCGTTGCGCCATAGTACCAATAGGCGCGGCCCCACTTCTCGTGACCCAGCAAGCGGCCCCGGAGGTTCGCGGCTTTGCCGACGTAGAGGACTTCCAGGAGGAACACCCAGCGGCGGCGAACGAAGATGTAGATTCCGCCGACCCCCTCGGCGGGCAGGCCCTTCTTGGTCAGCACGCACTTGAACCGGTAGCTTTTGCCGCTGTCGCCCTTCCAGCGCTTGTGACCGAACAAGAACATGCCGCGACTCCTCAGGTGTCGCGGGAAGCTCGGTCCGAAATCGTAAATGACGCGTTAACCTGCCCGGCGCGCTGGTTTGCGGGGCAGGGCGGCGCGGTCTATCAGGGCCGGCCAATCCGCAGGTCCGACATGAATTTCCACGCCCTCAAGGTTACGCGCGCCGAGAATTTTCCCGAGTGGTACCAGGCCGTCTGCCGCGAGGCCGACATGGCCGAAACCTCCCCAACGCGCGGCGCCATGATCATCAAGCCGTGGGGCTTTGGGATGTGGGAGCTGATGCAGCGCGACCTCGATCGCCGCATCAAGGAAACCGGGCACGAGAACTACTATTTCCCGATGCTCATCCCAATGAGCTTTATCGCCAAGGAAGCCAGCCACGTTGAAGGCTTCGCCAAGGAGATGGCGGTTGTCACGCACTACCGGCTGAAGAACGAGGGCGGCAAACTTGTCGTCGATCCGAAGGCCGAACTTGAGGAGCCGTATATCGTCCGCCCCACGTCGGAGACGATCATCGGCGATGCGTTCAGCCGCTGGATCAAGAGCTATCGCGACCTGCCGCTGCTGATGAACCAGTGGGCCAACGTGATGCGCTGGGAGATGCGCACGCGGCTCTTCCTACGCACCAGCGAATTCCTTTGGCATGAAGGCCACACCGCCCTTGCCGACAAGGAAGA
>CAZXNY010000089.1:0-9476 GCA_964642205.1 uncultured Caulobacteraceae bacterium | reverse complement strand
TTGCACTCCCGTGCATCCAACCCCATAACCATTCCGTTGCACTTGAGTGCATCGGACTTGGAGGCCGGCCATGGCCACGACGCAGGAAAAAGAGACGCATTACGTGCTCGGCGAAGCGCTGACGCCGATGCTGACCAACGCGATGGGGTCGGCGATCGAAATTTTCGACACGCGCGGCATTCCCGGCGGCGGCCCGCCTCCGCACAAGCACAAGTGGGAAGAGATTTACGTGGTTCTCTCCGGCCGCATGGATGTCACGGTCGATGGCAAGGTGCTTCATCTTGGCCCCGGCGAGTTCGCGCATGTGCCGGCCGACACGCCGCACGGCTACACCACGATCGACGAGACGCATTTCCTCACCATCGTCTCGAAGGGCAACGCCGCGAAGTTCTTCAAGGAAGTCGCGCAAGTCGAGATGAACCCGCCGGATATTCCGGGCATCATCGATGTGGGAGCAAAGCACGGGATCACGTTCCTGACGTGAGCACCGCGCGCAAATACGTCAGTCCCAAGCGCGAAGCGCAGGCGCTCGCGACGCGCACGGCAATCCTCGAAGCGTTCGCCGAGCAACTCTCCGAGCCGGGGCGGATCACGCTCTCGCCGAGCGAGGCCGCCGTGCGCGCGGGCGTTTCGCTGCGCACCGTGCATGTGCATTTTCCGAACGAAGAAGCGCAGATCAAGGCGCTCGGCGAATGGTTTGAGAAGGCGATCTTTCCCGAGGGCGTTCAACTCGCGCGCGGGCCTGACGATCTTGTGCGCTATTATCGCGACATTCACCGCATGGCGATCAAGCATCCGATCAGCCGCGCACTCACCTCGGCGAAGGGCATCTGGCGCGAGGTCCGCGCTTCGCGCCGCGCCGCGCGCTTGGACTCGATCCGCAAAGCCGTGAAGGCCATTGGCGCGCCAAAGCGCGCAACGGAAGATGCGACCGCGGTGTTGCTCAGCCTCTCGGGCGCCGACGCCTCCTGGACGCTGGTCGACCAAGGCTTGCCGCCGGAGCGCGCGCCGGACACGATCGCGCACACCGTTGAGCTTGTATTGGCGGACTTGCGGAAAAAGGCGCGCGCGTAGCGCCGATCGCCGCCGCTCACTTTACCGCTGTCACGCACAGCCAAGTGCGCAGCACCTAGGCCGCTTCGCTGCCGAGCACCTTGTGGATCAGTTCGGCGACGTTGCGCGCGCCCAGCTTGCGCAGAATGTTGGCGCGGTGGAATTCCATCGTTCGCGGGCTGATGTTGAGATTACGCGCGGCTTCCTTGGCGGACGCGCCCTTGACGATCTGCGCAAGCGCCACCCGCTCGCGGCGCGTCAGCGTGTCGTGCCCTGGAAACGGCGTGGAGAGCACGTCGATCGCGCCGTTCAGACGACTGATCTCCTTGCGCGCCTGAATGAGTTCGGGTGTCTCCAGAAACTCCCAGCGGCCGTTTCTGATCGCCAGCGAGAAATTGTGCGTGCGGGCCACGTCGAGAAGATCGACGGCGCGGCTGGCGCCCAGCCGGTAGGTGCACAGCACCAACATGCACCGGCCCGCCATCGAGTGATCGAGCTCGGCTTCGTACGCACAGAATTCATGCCATTTGTTGGTCTCGATCCAGAAGGCGTTGCCGCTCACGCGCATGCCATTGAAGCCATTGGCCAACGCCTGGTCGAGTTTCTCGTGCCAGCCGCTGGTGATGCGCTGCGCGCTGAACTCATTGCCCTTCAGATACCACTCCTGCCCAGGCACCAGCTCGATCTGGCCAGCGCGCATTCGCTCCGCAAAGTCCGGCACAGCCTGCGCCAGAGCCGCCTCCGCATCGCTGATCGTCATGGGGTCGGACACGGCCCAGATGCAAAACTCGTTATCGGCAAGCCCCGCCGCGAGATAGGCGGCGTTGATGTCGAGCAGGTCGGCGGCCGTTTCGTAGAACAAGCACATGTGCGCGCCCCAAGGCAGCGCGCCGATCCGCTCGATGCCGGAGTCGCGAAGCGCCGGGTCCTTAAGGTCGAGACTGTGGGCCGTCATCGCGAACGACCTCCAATGCCGGCATGCCGCAAAATTGCGAGGCCGCCGACAGCGCCATCCCCAATGTCGCACGCGCACCGCTGCAAAACCAGTGGTTCCACGAGTATCGGCCAAACCTGGGCCTCTTAACTGTTCGCAGGTCAGGGGCTGTCGTCGTTCCGCGACGCGGAGCTGACGACGGGGGCGACGGGACGGCGCGAGCGAAGCCTCGCGCCGTCTCTGCGTTTGCGGGGGGTTCAACAACAACGCACCGGTCTGAGTCAGGCAAGAAGAGCACGGCTTATTGAACTTCACTGGCGCGCAGCTTCCGCGCAGGCGCCCCTGCCGCCCCGTAATCATACGAGTAGAAAAGCAGCGCGACGTTCCGCAGGGTTCGCAATGGTCGGAATGCGCCGCAACCGATGCGCCGCGCCGACCGCGGGATCGATATGAGCGAGCCAAACAACAGCACCGCAGCCGAACGCTCCTGCGATGCTGACATTCTCGACGAAGTATCGACCTTGCTACAAGACTCCGCGTGCCTGCACTACGCATTGGCCGAACTCATCGCGGACGCGCACAAGAAGTTGGCCGCCGCTCAGGCAAGCGCGCTGTTCAACGCTATCAGCGCGCAATTGCGCGCACATAGCGCCACGCTCGGCATGTTTCCGACCATCCGCGACGCGGACCGCGTCGTGCTTTCTCACCGTGGCCCCGCGCTTTCCGCGCTCGCGCACGCCGATCATGTGAACGCGCACCATCACATTGCGCTCTGCGACGCCGAAGCGCTGCGCTGGATCGAGCAGAGATGCAGCGCAGCGGGTTTGACGGCCGACACGGAAAACCTGCTGCGCATGGCGCACCGCGTCTTGGTGCAAAGCGCTGCGGGCCAATTTAACGCGAAATCCGCCGTTCAAAGCCCGCCATGAGCGCGGCGCTCCCAGAGCCAGATCTGAGCGAGGAGCTGGTGCGCAAGCTGAAAACGGCCGCGCGCACAACGGGCGCGCTGCCGGCGGCGCAAGTGCAATTTCTGAACATAGGCGACTTGGCGGCGCGATCTGGGCGCCACTGGCCGGCCGTCAATGACCGCATTCGCAACGGCTCGCTCTCCTACATTCGCGCCTGTGTGGACGCCGACGATCTCGTCATTCCTTGCGACGACGGCTTCCTGGTTGTCTTCACCGAAGGCGATAGCGCCCGCCACGCCGAGCGCGCTCAGGAACTGCAGTCGACGTTGGCCGCCTTCTATTTCGGCGAAGAGGGCCTCGAAGGGCTTGAGGTTCAGGTCGATCCGCGCAAACTGAACGGCGACGACATTCGAGCGTTTGTCGACAAGAAGCGAAGCGACGATGCGGGCGCCGCTCCTGAAGCGAACACACTAGAGGGCGAGCATGACATCGTGTTTTGGCCCGTTTGGGCGGCCAAGGCCGAGCTGATCGCTTTGCATCTGTGCGCGCCAAACTTTTGCGATCAGGGCGTTGTGCGTGGCGGCTATGACAAAGGCTTCCGGCTCACGGCCCGCCACGCCGACACGGACTTTGCGCACTTGGATCTCGCGATCCTTCAAAGCGCATCCAACGCGCTTTCACGGCTCCTGATACGCAGCCCCGCAAGCGTCGTCGGCGCGACTGTCCACGTTACGACGCTGCGGCGCCGCAAGGCCTTGGGAGACTATCTCCGCGCGTTGCAAGCGATCCCCGAATCGACACGCGGACGCATGGTGGTCAAAATCGCGGAAATCGAGCCCGGCACGCCGAGCGGAAGCCTTCTCGAATGGACGAGCGTGCTGCGCCAATACGTGCGCCATGTCGGGCTCGGCTTCCACCACAGTGAGCGCGCGTTCGAGCGCTTCAAGCAAGTGGGCGCATGGTCTGCGGGCATCGAGCTCCCGTCTCATGGCGCAGCGCCGAGCCTCGACGCCAAATCGTCACTCAACACCTTGATCGATCGCTGGATGCGCTCGACCGGGCCGACCGGCGTTCGCCTTCACATCGAAGGCTTTCGCAACATGGAGCTGCTATCGATCGCGAAGCGGAAGGGATTGGATTTTGCGTCCAGCGAGATCGCTTGGCCGCCGCGCCTGCAACCAACGGAAATCGTTAGCGCGCGGCTTCCTGGACAGAGCACGATCAGCGCCTACGCTTCGCTCGCGCCGAACACGGGCGCGGCGCGCTGCCGGCGCTGGTCGCGCCTTAATCGCGCGGACGTGTGGCTCAATCGTTAGAGCCGGCCGCTCGTAACGGTCTGGTTTGGTTCAAGTCCCTCCGGGCCCACCACGGATTCCTCCACATCGCAGTCGTATCGCACCGCCCGATCGCAGGCGGTTGCGCTTGCGGGCGCGCGCGCGACGTGACTAGGCTGACGCATCGGGAGGACCGTTCATGCGCGTTCCCTACTTCCTCGTGCTCGCGGCAGGATTGGCGCTTTCAAACGCAGCGGCGGCGCAAACACAGATCACGCCCGGCGCGCAGATACGCCCGCAGCAACAGCTGCCTGGCCAGGTGCGGCCCGTTACGCCGTTGCGGCCTGAAACGCCGCCGACGCCGGTGACGGATACGGAGGTTGCGATCGAGCCAGGCGGCAGGCCCGAAGATATGGTGCTGCATGTGATGCCGACGACGGGCATCAGCTTTCACGGGCGAAGCGCGGCGCTGCCAGCGCCCGCGCTGGCGCCGCATGTCGCGCGCATCACGGGCGGTCGCATCGATACGCTGGGCGTGCGGCTGCAAGCGAGCGCGCCGGGCGCAACGCCGACACCGCGCAGCGCGGCGACGCCAGAGACGCCGCGCTATCGGCTTGGCGCCACGGGCGCGGTGATCTTGCGCGTGCCGGTATCGCTGCGCGATCTGCCGGAAGACGCGATTGGCCTCAGCGTATCGTGCGGACTCTATGCGAGCCGCCAAGTGCCTTCGCCGGTCGCGACGTCGCCGTTTCGCGATATCGCGAGCACGGGCGCTGCGGCGGATGAGCGGCGCGTGGCGCGCGGCGAGGCCGAAGCGTTCATCCGCAACATCGGCCGCTACGAAATGACGTTCGATATTCCGATGCAGTTGCGCCCGTTCTACCGGCTGAGCGACGCGCGCTCTTATCAGTGCGGCGTGACGATGCTGGTCGACCGCGTGACACAGCCCGGGGTCGACCGGATTTCGCTCACCTTCATCTCCGATCCCCGGCGCCCCTCGTCGCGCCCGCCCTACCGGCCGGCGGCGGGAACGACGCCCATCTATGTTGTGGAGGGCAATCTCCAATGAAGCGCTTGCTTGCCCTTGTAATGTTTGCCGCTGTCGCTGCCGGCGCCGCGCACGCGGTTCCGACGATCCGCCTTGTCGTGCCGATCGAGGTTTCGGGGCTTCCCGCGCCGGTCACACGCGGCGCGGTGCAGTGCATCGTGTCACGCGGCGACTCCTATGACGCGACGCGCATCCTCGGCGAAGGGCGCACCGATTTCGCGATCGAGGGCGGGCGCTATTCCGGGCGGCTCGGTGTCGATATCGAAGCGCGCGGTTTGCCGGCCGGCGTCGATGGGACGCTGGAGGCGCGCTCGTACACGTGCTCGCTGTTCCTGCAATATCGCTGCGATAACGGCGGCGACGGCGAAGGCTGGTGCACGACCGGCGCGGGAGGCGTTCCCACGGGCGCGAGCGCCGAAGCGGTCGCGGCGATGTTCGCAACCGATCCGGCGCGGCGGCCGACCGGGCGGATCAGCGGCCAGATCAATCGCACACGGGCGACGACGCTGCCGATCTATCGCTGAGCTTGATCACTTCACCGCGGCGACGAGCAACCAGGTGCGGGCGACGCCGTCGTAGCCGCCGCCTTCGGCTTCTTCGATCGTGAAGCGCGACCAGGGGCCGGCTTGTTGGTACGCGGCTTCGAGCGCGGCGCGGGTTGGGAAGTTGTAGTAGCGGCCAAGGCTATCGCGGCCCTCGCCTTCGCCGGCTTTGTAGCTGGCGTGGAAGATGCCGCTTGGCGTGAGCGCCGCGTGGATGCGCGCGAGGATGTGTGGCAGCGCGGCGGCGCGCGCGTGCAGGAGCGAGGCGTTTGCCCACACGCCAGCATATTCGTTCACGTCTGTGAGTTCATCGAAGCGCATGACGCGCACGGGGCGGCCAATGCGCTCGGACGCGTGTGCGGCGAGCGCGCTTGAGCCGTCGGTCGCGGTGACGTCGAGACCCGCTTCGATCATCGCTTGTGCGTCGTGGCCCGAGCCCGCGCCGAGTTCGAGCACGCGCGCGCCGCGCGGAAGTTGTATGATGAACGCCGCAAGCAGGCGCGCGGGTTTTTTGTTCGCGACGTAAGCGCCCGCTTCCCGGTTGTAGAAGGCGAGCGTGTCTGCGTCATGCGCGTCGGTCATGCGCGCGAGATTAGAGGCGCCGCGCATGGGCGCCAACACACGCCGATTGACATATATGCACCGCGGTGCATATATCAGGTTATGGAACTGGACGCCTTTCAGGTGCTGGCGGATCCGACGCGGCGGCGCATCATCGAGGTGCTGCGCGCGGGCGAAGCCCAAGTCGGCGATGTGGTGGCGCAAGCGAGCGTGCATCAATCGGGCGTGTCGCGGCATCTGCGCATCCTGTCCGAGAGCGGGTTCGTGACGATGCGGCCGGACGGGCAGCGGCGGCTTTATGCGCTGCGCGGCGAGCCGTTTCGCGAACTCGATCTGTGGCTCGCCGGCTATCGCGACCTTTGGGAAGCGCGGCTCGACCGGTTCGGCGCGGCGCTGGCGAAGAAGCAAGAGGCACGCGCAGCGAAAGCAAAGCGCAGGAGAAAGCGCATATGAGCATCGTGATCGAACGCGTCTATCGCGCATCGCTGCAGGACGTATGGGATTTGTGGACCACCAAGGACGGGTTTGAATCCTGGTGGGGGCCGGATGGCTTTCGCGGCGACGTGCGTGAGATCGATGCGCGGCCGGGCGGCGTGCTCCGGTACGACATGGTGGCTGACAGCGCCGAGATGATCGCGGCGATGGAAGGCTCTGGGCAGCCGATTTCGCATGGCGTCTCCGCGCGCTTTTCGGTGCTGGAGCCGCGCACGCGCTTGGTGCTGACAAGCGTGATCGATTTTCTGCCGGGCGTTGCGCCCTACGAGAACGACATCACGGTGACGTTCGAGCCGCTGGGCGATAGCGTGCGCATGATTGTGACGCTCTCGGGCATGCACGATCCGGCGTTCACGGAGATGCAGAAGGAAGGCTTCACGAGCCAGCTCGGCAAACTCGATCGGCGGTACGGCTGGACGGGGTAGCGCGCCTCCCCCCGCGCGTGCGGTTCGTGTAGGCTGCCTCCAAACATAAGGAGGCGCGCGTGGGATACGGGACAGTCACGGTGACGCGGGACGGCGCGGTGGCGCGCGTGGCGCTCAACCGGCCGGAGCACCGGAACGGCATCACGCAGGACATGCTGGACGATCTGTTCGCGGCGCTCACGGCGCTCGCGAAAGACGAAAGCGCGCGCGTGATCGTGCTTACCGGCACGGGGCGCGATTTCTGCCCGGGCGCGGATGTGAAGCACTATGCGGCGGGCGGGGCGCGTGCGTCCGACCCGAGCACGTTTCAGATTTCGACGCTGCTGCATGAAGCGCCGGCGGTGACGATCGCGGCGATCCGCGGCGCATGCGCGGGCGCGGGGCTTGGGTGGGCGGCGGCGTGCGACCTGCGGGTCGCGAGCGAGACGGCTCGGTTTAACAGTGCGTTCCTCGACGTTGGATTGTCTGGCGATATGGGCGGGCCTTGGACGCTGCCGCGCATTCTGGGCGACGCAAAAGCGCGGGAGCTTTATTTTCTGCCGGGCAAGTTCGATGCGGCGGAAGCGCTGCGGATCGGGCTCGTGTCGCGCGTGTGGCCCGACGATGCGTTCGATGGCGAACTTACCGCGCTGACGACGCGGCTCTCCAACGCTGCGCCGATTGCGCTGCGGGGGATGAAGGCGAATTTCCTCGACAGCGAACATATGGGGCTGCGGGAGTTTATCGACGTTGAGACTGCGCGGCATCGCGCGGCGGGCGCGAGCGAGGATTCCAAGGAAGCGTTCAAGGCGTTCGTTGAAAAGCGCACGCCAATCTTCACCGGCCGCTGAGGGAGAGACACATGCACGCTGCTTTTGGTGAAGGCCGCTACGAGACGATCCTGTGCGATGCGCCGGCGGCGCATGTGGCGCGGATCACGCTCAACCGGCCGGACAAGATGAACGCGTACACGTTCGGCATGACGCGGGAGCTGCAGAGCGCAATCGCGGCGTACCGCGATGACGACGATCTGCGCGTGCTGATCGTGACGGGCGCGGGCGAGCGCGCGTTTTGCACGGGCGGCGATCTTTCGGGCGCAGACGCTGAGCACAGCGCGCTGGTGCGCCGCCAGCCGATGGGCCAAGGGCGCGAAATGCGCGACGGGATGCAAGCGGTCGTTGGCGCGCTCAAGCGGCTCGATAAGCCGAGCATCGCGCTGGTGCGCGGCTATGCGGTGGCGGGCGGGCTTGCGCTCGCGCTCGCGTGCGACATGCGGATCGCGAGCGAGACGGCGAAGCTTGGTGACACGAGCGGGCGCGCGGGGCTCTTACCGGACGAAGGCGGCGCGTGGCTCTTTCCCGAGATCATGGGGCTCGACCGGGCGCTGAAGATGAGCTGGCTACAGGAGATCTACGGCGCCAAGCGCGCGGCGGAGCTGGGGCTGGTGACGGAAGTCGTCGCGGACGATGAGATCGAGGCGCATGTGCTGCGCTTGGCGGAGACGCTGGCGACGCGCGCGCCGCTCGCGGTGCGGCTCGTCAAGATGATGATGACGCGCGCGGCGAACGTGACGCTGGAGGATTCGTTCGTCGATGCGCAGATGGCGGTGATGATCACCAATCCAAGTGCCGACGTGCGCGAAGGCGTGCGCGCGTTCCAAGAGAAGCGCGCGCCGAAATTCGAGGGGAGCTAAGCGAACTCGCGGTCCAAAACGTCGCGGACTTTGGAGGCGAGTTGTTCGAGGCCGAAGGGTTTGGCGAGAAGCTGCGTGCCTGGATCGAGCACGCCGTTGTGAACGATGGCGTTGCGTGTGTAGCCGGTGGTGAAGAGCACCTTGAGGTTCGGCAGCTTCTTGCGCGCGGCGACGGCGAGCTGAGCGCCCGTCATGCCCGGCATCACGATATCGGTGAAGAGCAACGTCACCGCTTGGCCCTCGTCGATGATCCGCAAGGCTTCGGCGCCGCTGGCGGCGGCGACGACCGTGTAGCCGAACTCGCGGAGCGCCTCGATCGAGTAATTGCGCACGCGCTCTTCATCCTCGACGACGAGCACGATCTCATCGGCGCTGCCGCGCGGCAGGCCAACGGCTTCGCGCTTTGCCGCGGCGGCCGCTTCGGCACCGTAGTGGCGCGGCAGGTAAATCTTCAACGTCGTGCCGTGGCCGGGCTCGCTGTAAATTTTAACGTGGCCGCCCGATTGCCGGACGAATCCGAACACTTGGCTTAGCCCGAGGCCCGTGCCCTGCCCGACGCCCTTG
>CAZXNY010000088.1:2375-9503 GCA_964642205.1 uncultured Caulobacteraceae bacterium | reverse complement strand
GGGGAGCAGGGCGCGCTATTGGTGGCGTCGCAACTCGTCTCGTGCGCGCCGACCTATGACGCAAAGCTCTACGCAGCGTCGCAAACGTTCGACGAAGCGCGCCACGTCGAGGTGTTTCACCGCTACCTGAAAGAGCGGTGCAAGATGATCTATCCGATCAATCCGAACCTCAAACTCCTGCTCGACAAGGTGCTGACCGATTCGCGCTGGGATCTGAAGTTCATCGGCATGCAGATCTTGATCGAAGGGCTCGCGCTCGCCGCGTTCCAGTCGATCCATCAGACGACGCGCGATCCGCTGCTCCGCCAGATCGTCTCGCTCGTGATGCGCGATGAGGGCCGGCATGTCGCGTTCGGCGTCAACTACCTTGAGGATTGGATCAAGGCGCTCCCGCAAGCGGAAATCGAAGAGCGCGCTCAGTTCGCGTACGAGGCCTGCGTGATCATGCGCGAGCGTCTGTTCTCGACGGACGTCGCTGAAGAATTCGGCTTCACGCAGGAAGAGGCGCGGCAAATCTCGATCGACAGCGATGGCGGCAAGGCGTTCCGCAATTTCCTGTTCGAGCGAATGATCCCAAACCTGAAGCGCGTCGGTCTCTTGACCGAAGCGGTGCGCCCGAAGTTCGAGGCGCTCGGCGTGTTGCACTACGAGAACCTGGCCCACGACGGCATGATCGATTGGGCCAATCTCGAAAAGCCGCTGCCGACCAAAGAGAATCTCGCCGCCGCGCGTATCGCAGCCGAGTAGCGTCCCCGCGACGCGACGGTGAGACGGCCGCCCTCGCACCCTACGGCGAGGGCGGCCTCTATGTTTCAGGCGTCCAGCGCGCGCGCTGTCGCGGTGGGATCGGCCGCAAGCGAGAGGAGATAGCTCCGGAACGCGGCGCGCATCGCGGGCAGGGCCTTTGATTTCGCGATCCCCCATTCGTGGAGGTGCCCATCCACGCACATACGCGCGAGGCCATACGCAAACGCACGGCACTCAAAGTGCTGGCGCTCGATGTCGTTGCTGCGCAGCAGGCCCTGGTCGCGCGCGGCTTCGAACAGGCGCGTCATCTCCGCCCGGATGAAGCCGCTGCCGCCGCTGAGGATTTCTGACTCCGCAAAGTCGATCTGCACCCGGTCGCCCACGACGCGGTAATGCGTCGGATAGTTCACGGCCCAATGCGCGTAGGCGTCCGCGATCGCCATCAAGCGCGCGAGCGGATGTTCGGAGGCGCAACGCTTGAGGCGTTGGGCGACGCTGTCCCGCAGCCGCGCCATGCCGTCTTCCGCGACGGCCGTCATCAGCGCGCGCCGGGAGGCAAAGTGCCGGAACGGCGCCCCGGAAGAGACGCCCGCGCGCCGCGCCGCTTCGCGGATGGTGACGGCCTCGGCGCCGTCCTCCTCCACGATCTCGACGGCCGCGGCGACCATCGCTTCGCGGAGCGATCCATGATGATAGGCGCGCTGGGCCTTGGGCATGGCCACGAAGCTACAGGCGATCACGTTTTCGCGAAAGATGTAAGCGGCGCTTACTTCGTCATTGTCCGTTCCGCGACCGCAATGTAAGCAGCGCTTACTTGTGGACGGAGGAACGGGATGCAGCGGATGTTGGCGGGACTGGCGGCGCTGGCGCTGCTCAGCGGCGGGGCGCTTGCGCAAGAAGCGCCGCCGCGCGGCGTTTGGACCACCGAGAGCGGCAATTTCGATGTGGCGATCGCGCCCTGCGGCGGGACGAGCGGCAGCGCGCTCTGCGGCGATGTCGTTGCCGTGCACGCCAACCGTTCGATGGCCGCCCCCGGCCAAGAGAGCGCCGCGCCCGCGCGCATCGGCCTCCGGCTGCTCAGCGATCTGCGGCCCGCGAGCGACGGGCGCTGGCGCGGCAAGCTCTACAACCGCGAGAACGGTCGCACCTACGATTGCGTGGTCACACCGCGCGCCGGCGCGCTCGAAGTGCGCGGCTATGTCGTGCTCGAGTTCATCGGCCAATCGCAAACTTGGCGGCGCGCGGCGCCGGCCACGCCATGATCAAGCGGCGCGCGCTGCTCGCGGGTCTCGGCGTCGGCGCGGGCGCGCTGGCGATAGGGGCGTTTCGCTTCGCGCCGTTCGGCTCGCCCTTCGCCGATGCGCCGCAACGCGTGCGGCGGCGGGACCAAGGCCCGGCCCCGGAGTTCGCGGGTGTCGAAGCGTGGCTCAACAGCCCGCCGACAACGCTCGCGGGGCTGCGCGGCGATGTCGTGCTGCTGGAGTTCTGGGCGTTCGCATGCGGCAATTGCATCCGCACGATCCCGCATCTGCGTGCGCTGCACGATGAATATAGCGCGCGCGGGCTGCGCGTCGTTGGCGTGCACACGCCGGAGTTTCCGCGCGAGCGTATCCGCGCCAATGTCGAGGCCGCGATGCGCCGCTGGAACGTCACGTACCCGGTCGCGCTCGATCCCGATGCGCGCACCTGGGACGCTTATGACGTCCGCGCGTGGCCAACGCGCGTGCTGATCGACCGGCGCGGCCACGTCGTCATGCGTTTTGAGGGCGAGGGCGAAGACGCAGCCGTCGAGCGGCTCATCCGCGCCGAGCTCGCGCGCGCCTAGGTCTTTGCGGTGACACGCGTGACGACGGCTTGCCGCAACTCCTCACCGCCCCAGCCGAGCGCGTCATCGCCGAGCGCGACGTTCGGCGGGCATGCTTCCGGCCCTTCGCCGGGCGGCAGCGGCGGCGTGAAATAGCCGAGCGCGTAGCCGCCCATCGCGTAGCCGAGCAGCGCCTGCAGTTTTGGATCGAGCGTGCGGGCAATGTGCGGCGGGCAAGAGAGATATTGGTTCTCCTCCTGCCGCAGCCAGCCGAGCGCGTAAGTGAGGTTGAGTCCGACACGGTCTGCCTCGCTCACATTCGCGCCGCCCGCGTGGATCACAGAGCCGGAGTAAACCAGTACATCGCCGCGCTTCATCTCTGCGTAGCAAATCTCGTGCGGCTCGGCGCGCCGCTCCTTCGGCCAGGACGGACTGCCCGGCACGACTTGGGTTGCGCCGTTCTCGACCGTGAAGTCCGTCATCGCCCAGATGGTGTTGAGCTGCGGTTCGTAGCCTTCGATGAAGCCGCCCCAAGCGAGCTTGTCGCGATGGAGCACTTGTTTTTCCTGGCCCGGCCGGATGCGGATCGCTTGCGTGAGGTGCACACGATAATTGTCGCACGCGCGCTTCAGGAAGATGTCGCACGCGCCGAGGATCGCTTCGTCCATCACCAAATCTCGGCACGCAGGCGAGCGCGCGATCAGCGCGCCCGTCCGCGTCGTCCGCGCGCCGGTGAAGCTGTCGCGCCCATACGGCGTTGCATCGATGTAGGGCGTCAGCTCAGCCGAGACCGCGTCCATCAACGCCGGCGAAGCGCGCGCTTCGATGATGCACGCGCCATCGCCGTCGAGTGCGGCGACGACACTCTCAGGCGCCACATCTGGCGCGAAGCGTTGCAGCGCTGGCATGAGCGCCTCCGTTCAGGCCATGCGGTGGAGCGCGCAGAGCTTGTTGCCGGCCGGATCGCGCAGATACGCGAGAAACATCTTCGAGCCCGGACGTTCGCCCGGCGGATCTTCGATCGCCGTGCCGCCATTGGCGACGCCCGCCGCATGCCAGGCCTGCACTTGCTCGGGGGACTCGCACGCAAAACCGATCGTGCCGCCGTTCGCATGGGTTGCCGCCGCGCCGTCAATCGGCGGCGTCACGCCGAACGTGCCCGTCTTGGTGCGGTAGAACACGCGGCCCTTGGGATCCGAGAAGCCCGGCGACACGCCAATCGCGCCGAGGACGGCGTCGTAGAACGCCTTCGACTTCGCCATGTCGTTGGAGCCGACCATAATGTGCGAGAACATACTGCTTCCTCCCGTTTTCCGGGAGCATACCGCCGCAAAGCGCCGGAGCGCCAGCATGACGCTATGGAATGCGCGCTAGCCCCGCTGCCGCATCAGCCCTTCTTGCGCCACGCTGGCGATCAGCACGCCGTCTTCGCGATAGATCGTGCCGCGGTTGAAGCCGCGCGCGCCTGAGCCCGAGGGGCTGTCCTGCACGTAGAGGTGCCAGCGGGCGAAATTCGTCGGGCGGTGAAACCAGATGATGTGATCGAGGCTCGCGGTCTGCATGCCCGTTTGCCAGGAAACGCCGTGCGGGCGCATGCCGGTTGAGAGCAGCGACATATCCGAAGCGTAAGCGAGGATCGCCTGATTCATCACGATGTCATCGCCCACATCGCCGCGCGAACGGAACCAGATGTTCTCATGCGCGGGCAGCGGCTCGGGCTTCAGGAAATTCATCGGGTTGATCGGCCGCATCTCGATCGGCCGGTCGCGCATCCAGCGCAGCAGCTCTTCGGGATTGTCCTTGAAGCGCGCCTTCATGCGCTCGGTTTCGTCGAGCACCTGATCGGGCTTTGGGACATCCGGCAGTTCGCTCTGATGCTCGAGGCCCTTTTCCGGAATCTGGAACGAGCAGGCGAGATTGAAAATCTGCTCGCCCTTCTGGATCGCGATCACGCGCCGCGTCGTGAAGCTTTTTCCGTCCCGCGAGCGCTCGACCTGGTAGAGCACCGGCACGTTCGGATCGCCCGGCCGGATGAAATAGCTCTGCAGCGAGTGGCAGACGCGCCCTTCGATGGTTTTGTAGGCCGCAAGCAGCGCCTGCGCGATGACCTGGCCGCCGAAGATACGGAAGCGCTCTTCCGGGGGCGTAAAGCCCCGGAACATGTTCACCTCGATCTGTTCGAGCGTGAGCGTCTTGATCAGTTCGTCCATCGCGGACGCAGCGGAACGGGGTTCGGGCATGCCCCCCGATAGGCGCGCTCGGCGCCCTGCGCAAGGCACGCGCGGAAGCGCTGGACGGGACCATACCGGCGTTTCAAAGTGGCGCGCAAAAGGGAGGGCGCGATGCCGCAAATTCGGGCCAACGGGATCGACATAGAATATGACAGCCACGGCGAAGGCGAGCCGCTGCTGCTCATCATGGGCCTCGGCGCGCAAATGGTGCGTTGGACGCCCGCATTCATCGGCGAACTCACAGGCCGCGGCTTCCGCGTGATCCGCTATGACAACCGCGACGTCGGCCTCTCGCAGAAATTCGAAAGCGCCGGCGCGCCTGATGTGCCGGCCATCATCAAGGCGCTGAGCGAAGGCAAGAAGCCGCCGACGGCTTACGTGCTCGACGATATGGCGGCGGACGCAGTCGGCGTGATGGATGCGCTCGGCGTCGAGCGCGCGCACATCGTCGGCGCCTCGATGGGCGGCATGATCGCGCAGCTCGTCGCAGCCGACTATCCGCAGCGCACGCTCTCTCTCACCTCGATCATGTCGACCACCGGCAATCGCGCGCTCCCGCCGGCGACAGCGGAGGCTATGCAGGCGCTGACAGACCGCGGGCCTGATCCGAACGTCGATCTGGAAGGCTACCTTGCGCACTCGATCAAGAACGCGCGTGTGATCGGTAGCCCAGGCTATCCGTTCATTGAGGCCGAGCAGCGCGAGCGCTCGCTCGCAAACTTCCAGCGTAACTACTATCCGGTCGGCTTCGCGCGCCAGTACGCCGCCGTCGTCGCGTCGCCCGATCGCCGCGAGAAGCTGAAAACGATCAAGGCGCCGGTGATGGTCGTACACGGTGAAGTAGATCCGCTCGTGCCGCTCGCGGGCGGGCGCGATACGCACGAAAACATTCCGGGCTCGGAGCTGCGCGTCATTCCCGGCATGGGCCATGACGTACCCACCGCGCTCAACGCCACCATTGCTGACGCGATCGCCGCTGTTGCGGCGCGTGCGCGCGTCGCCGCCTAAACGAGAGAGGAAACGACCATGGGACGCCTTTCCGGCAAAGCCATCCTGATCACCGGCGCCGCGAGCGGCATCGGCCGCGCCAGCGCGCTGCTGTTCGCGAAAGAGGGCGCCAAGCTCGTCGTGATGGATCGCGCCAAGGAGATTGAAGACACGGCCGCGATGGTGCGTGACGCGGGCGGCGAAGCCGTCGCTCTCAGCGGCGATGCGGGGCTCGAGGCCGATGTGAAGAAGGCCGTCGATACGGTCGTCTCCATCTATGGCGGCGTGCAGGGCGTGTTCGCGAATGCGGGCGTCAGCGGCGGCATGGTCCCGCTCTGGGAGCAGACGCCGGAGCACTGGGCGGAGATTCTGCGCATCAATTTGATTGGCCCGTTCCTGGCGATCAAACACGCCGCGCCGCTGATGGCGAAAGCCGGCATGGGCGCGATCGTGTGCACCGCGTCGGTCGCGGGCATTCGCTCCGGCGCCGGCGGCTCGCCCTACAGCGCCTCGAAAGCGGGCGTGATCAATCTCGTCACCACCGCCTGCCAGCAGCTCGCGGGCTCGGGCGTCCGGGTGAACGCGATCTGCCCTGGGCTCATCGAAACGGGCATGACCAAGCCGATCTTCGAAAACGCCCGTTCGCGCGGCACCATCGATCGCGTCGGTCAGCTCAATCCGCTCAAGCGCGGCGGCGTGCCCGATGAAATCGCAAACGCGGCTTTGTTCTTGTTGTCGGACGAAGCGAGCTACGTGAACGGCCACGCCATCGTCGTCGATGGCGGCCTCTCGTCCTCGCACCCCATCGTGATCCCAACAAAGAAATAAGTCCGGGAGGGACGCCATGACGGCTCATCACATCAAGTTCGAGGTCCATAGCGACGGCGTCGGCACGCTCACGATCGACCGCGCCGAAAAGCGCAACGCCATGACGTATGCGATGCTGCGGGCCTTCACCGAAAAAGTCGCGGAGGTCAGCGAAGACAATCGCGTGCGTGTGCTGATCGTCACCGGCGCGGGCGGCACGTTCTGCGCGGGCACGGATCTGGCGGACCTAGCGACCATCCCCGGCGAAACGCGCGGCGTGCGTGGCACGGCCGAAGAAGAGGGCAAGTGGTGGCCGCTGCTCAAATGCCCCAAGCCCGTGATCGGCGCGATCGATGGCTTCGCCGTCGGCATGGGCGCGGAATTCACCAGCCAATGCGACGTGCGCATCGTGACGAACCGAGCGCGCTTCGCCTGGAATTTCGCGCATCGCGGCCTCGTGCCCGATACCGGCGCGGGCTCATGGGTGCTGCCGCGTTTGATTGGGCCATCACGCGCTCTGCGCTTGCTCTATTCTGGCGATTTCCTCGAAGC
>CAZXNY010000088.1:0-2275 GCA_964642205.1 uncultured Caulobacteraceae bacterium | reverse complement strand
TGATTGGGCCATCACGCGCTCTGCGCTTGCTCTATTCTGGCGATTTCCTCGAAGCGCAGGAAGCCCACGCCATCGGCTACGCCAACACGCTTGTTGCGCCGGAAGATCTGCAATCCGCCGCCCGCGCGGAAGCGGAGCGCTACCTCAAGTCGTCGCCCATGTCGCTGCGCCACATCAAACGGCTCGTGTGGCACGGCCTCGAGCGCGACGTGGGTGAGCACATGGAAGATCATGTCGCCACGATGTCGTCCTGCTTCAAATCGGCCGACCACAAGGAAGGCGTCGCGTCGTTCCTGGAAAAACGGCCGGCGAAGTTCGTCGGGCACTAGCTCGGCGCGAGCGAACCGACGATCGAGGCGCGCTGCGAAAGCTCGATCCAATTGCCGTCCGGATCGCGCACCATGGAGATGCGCGCCGTTTCGCCAAGCGTCCGGGGCGCCATCGCTTCGCGCCCGCCGGCCGCCAGCACGCGCGCATGTTCTTCGTCGACCTTGAACACTTGGAACGTGATGTAGCGCCAGCCGCGCCCGTCGAACGTCGCGTCCGCCGGCGCGTCGGCGCTCTCCTCTAGCAGCAGCACGCTCTCGCCCGCGCGGAACGCCGCGCCGCGTGCATAGGGCTCTTCCGCAAAGCCGAAGGCGTCGCGATAGAAGCGGCGGTGCGCGTCCAAGCTGCGCACAGCCATGCGGACGCCGATCTGCGTTACGCCTTCCGCGCCGGGCGCAACAAGCTCAACCGCGTTGCCATCGGGATCGCGCAACGCGCGTGACGCGCCCTCACGCGCAATCACCAAAGACCGATACCCCGTCGCGCCCGCCTCGCGCAGCGGTTCGGTGAAGTGGTTGATCTTCACGACGGAGCCGAGCGCGTCGTGCCGGTGCTGATCCTGCCCGCGCCGGATGCGCAGCAGATGATCGAACGGCACGCCCGCTTCGCCCTGCCAGAACGCCAGCATCGGTTCGAGGTTGTTGGTCGAGAGCCCGATATCGAGCCGCGGCTTGGCGAGCTTCATGCGCGTCAGTTCCAGAACGCGCGCAGGCGCTCGGCTTCGCGACGGCCTTGCGCGATGCCGGCCTCGGCGATCTCCGCGCGCTTGCTCGCGTTCATGAGGTTCACGCCAAACACCGCGAGCGCGCCTTCATCCGGCGTGATGAGCGTGCTTTCGCCGCCCGCCGCGTGGATCGCCGCGCGTTCGCCATCGAGCCGCTTGTGGAGTAGCGCGACGCGCGCGTCTTGCGCATTGCCGGTCGTCACCGCGACGACGATCACGCGCTTGTAGCCAGCCGCGAGATCGGCGCTCGTGGAAGAGCGCATGCCGCCATCGATCCAGCGCCGGTCGTTGATCGCCACCGGCGGATAAATCCCCGGCACGCAGCACGAGGAGGCGACGCCCTTGGCGAGCGGCACGTTCTCCTTCTCCGTCCAAACCTGAAACGCGCCGCTATGCGCATCGACGGCGGTGCACGCAAACCGCTCAGGCCAAGCGCGCGCGCCTGTGCCGAGCGAGCCAAATGTCGCGAGGAACGCTTCTTCGTCGATCGTCTGCGCCTGCAGCGCAAATTCGCCCATCTTCTGCAAGAACGACGCGGGCGGCGGGCCATCTTGCGGCGCTTCGGCCATCAGTTTCATCAGCGGCGTGAGATCGGGCGCGGGCGGGCGCTTGGCGTTCGGATCTTTTGGCGCGGCCGCTTGCGCGCGGCCCATCTCGATCTGCGCTTGCGCGAGCGAGGCAGGATCGCGCCCGCCCGCAAGCTGCGCGCCGACGAAGGAGCCAGCCGACGTGCCAAGAATGAAATCGGCGCGCGCGACATCGACGCCGCCTTCCTTCAATCCCGCCGCAAGCCCCGCTTCCCAGGCGATGCCCACCGGCCCGCCGCCGCCCAGCACCAAAGCGCGTTCCTTGCCCATGCGCGTCTCCTCTTTGTCGTTGGGAGAACACTAGCGGCTAAACGGCGAAGCGTTCCAGCCCTTCCGCAATCGCGGGATCGACCTGCACGTCGCGCACTTGGAGCGGCCGCGTGAGGCGCAGCCCCTCCATCGAGCGCGCGCGAGACAGCGCGACGTAGGTTTGCCCAGGCGCAAACGCGCCGCGGCCAAGATCGATCTCGACGCTGTCGAGCGTCATGCCCTGCGCTTTGTGGATCGTCAGCGCCCACGCATGCGCGAGCGGGAATTGCACGTATTTGTACTCTTCCTTGACCTCCATCGTGCGCTCCGTCTCGTTCCAGACGTAACGCTTCTGCGGCCACAGCGAGCGCTCGACCTCCACCGTGTC
>CAZXNY010000087.1:0-9516 GCA_964642205.1 uncultured Caulobacteraceae bacterium | reverse complement strand
CGTCGGCGTGCCGAAGCCGGTGACGTTCGCGGAGATCATCGTGCGCATGATCTTTGGAATGTGCACGGCGCTCGCGTTCTACATCGTCGCCAACGCGACGCTCGCGGGCTTCTCGTTCGTGCCGGGCCAAGCGGCGCAGGGCGCAGCGGCGATGCTGAACCCGTTCACGGTGGCGCTGATCGGCATCATCGCGGGCGTCATGGCCGATGACATCGCGCGTTGGATCAAGAACCGGGGCAGCGAGCTGTTCGGCGGTGCGGCGCCGGCGGCGTCGACCACGACGACGGCGACCACGCAATCGGTCGATGCCGGGTTCAGCGGCGTCAACCCGCATGGCGGGCCGCCGGAAAGATAGAACAGAGGAAACCCCGATGGCTCGAATTCTGTATGGCCAACCTGCCGAAGGCACCCGCGCGGCGGAGACGCTGAAGCGCACGCCGATCAACGTCCTGCGCATGGTGTCTCACTCCGAAGAGGGCCTTCGCGCGTTTTCCGGCATGGGCAACGCGATCCTTGGCAAGTCGACGCTCGATCAAGTGCTCAAGGAATTGGCGATCCTGCGCGTTGGGAACCTCGTTGGCGCCAAATATGAGATCCATCACCACGAGCGCATCGCCAAGCGCGCGGGCATGAGCGAGGCTCAACTGGAGGGCTCGCGCAAAGGCGCGGGCGTTCCTGGGCTAAGTGAGGACGACAAGCTCGTGATCACGTTCTGCGAGGAATATAACGAGAAGGGCGTCAGCGAAGCGACGTTCGAGAAGGCCAAGGCGCGCTTCTCGCACGCCGAACTCGTCGATCTCGCGCTGGCGTGCGGGTATTACGGCCTCGTCTCGCGTTTCCTCAACACGTTCGGCGTCGACATCGAAGAGTCCGTTCCCAAGGGGCTCTGAGCATTTCGATCAACCGGAAACTCTTCAGCGAAAGCATGCGGGCGTTCATCGATGCGCCCGTGCATGGCGGCGGCTGGGCTGAACCGCTCAACATGGCCGAACGCGCGCTCGGGATGCGCGGCGTCGTGATGATGGCGTATGAGCGGTTTCGCGCCACGCCGGTCGCCGCGATCGAGCGCAGCGCCGGCATGCCGCCAGAGTCCGAGCCACTCTACCGCGAGCAGTTCGCGCACATCGATACGCGCGCACAGTTTTGCCTGACGCGTCCGGCCGGCGAAATCATCTTCGACCACCAGATGGGCGATCTGCGGGAGATCGAGCGCGTCGATCCGATCTACCGCGACTTTCTGCGGCCGTTCGATATGGCGAGGTTCGTCGGCGTGCGGCTCGCGCCGCATGGCGCGGCCGATGGCTATTCCCTGTTTGCCTTCTCCAAACCGAACGACGCCGAGCCGCCGGACGGGCGCGAGACGGCCTATGTGCTGATCGCGGCCTCCGTCGTGCAGGGCGCGCTCTATGCGGCGGCGGCGCTCGGCGAAGCGCGCGCGGTGAGCGCGGCGCGGGGCACTGCGCTCGATGCGCTCGCATTCGGCGTCTTCTTCGTTTCGGAAAGCGGCGCGATCGCGGATGCGAACATCATGGCGCGCACGTTGTTCGAGCGTGGCGGCGGCCTGACCAGCGCCAACGGCCGGCTCGCGATCGACGATGACGCCGCACGCGAAAAGCTCACGCGCATCCTCTCGGGCCGCAAGGCGCTGCGCGCGGTGGAAACAGTCATCGTGCGCCGCCGCGATGGCGCGCGCCCGCTGACGCTGCTGATCTTGCGCCCCAGCGCGCACGCGCTGCCCGGCGCGCCTGCGCTGCTTCGGCCCGTGTTCGTGATCGAGGCGGGTGCGGCGCCTTCGCCGGAAGGGCTCTGGGCGGCCGCCTTTGGGCTAAGCGCCGTTGAAGTCGCCGTCGCACATCTCATGACGCAAGGGCTCACGGGCCGGGAAATCGCGAGCGCGCGCGGTGTTGGGTACGCCACGATCCGCACGCAAATCGCCAGCGTCTACAACAAGCTCGGCGTGTCGCGCGCCAGTGCGGCGGTGCGCGTGCTCCTGCAAGCCTCGCTGATCGCGCAGAATGAGGATGACGCAAGCGACGGGCGCTAGGCGCGCGGGCATGCGCCGTCTACCTTAGAGTCTATGGGAGACCACTTAGACTTCACGCTCATCCAGGAACTGCTGATCATTCTCGGCGCGGTCAGCGTCGTGATCCCGCTGTTTCACCGCCTAAAGATGAGCCCGGTCCTCGGTTTTCTGCTCATAGGCATGCTGCTCGGACCCAACGCGGTCGGTGCGGCGCTCCGCGCGATCCCGGGCCTCGACTGGGTTGTGCTTTCCGATCGCGAGCGCATCGGGACGATGGCCGAGTTCGGGGTCGTCTTCCTCATGTTCATGATCGGGCTCGAGCTCTCGTTCGAGCGCTTGCTGCTCATGCGCAAGATCGTGTTCGGTCTCGGGCCGCTGCAAACGCTCGGTTGCGCCGTGCTCGTGGCCGGCGCCGCGATGGCGATGGGCGTCGAGCGTAACCAAGCCATCGTGATTGGACTGGCGCTTTCGCTGTCATCGACGGCGGTGATCATCCAGGTGCTCGCCGAGGAAAAGCGGCTCAACACGACCGTCGGGCGCACCGCGTTTTCGGTGCTGCTGTTTCAGGACATGGCGGTCGTGCCGATCCTGTTTGCGGTGACCATCATGGGCGGCGCGGTGAGCGTCGCATCCGGCGCGCCGCTGCAGAGTTTGTTCGTTGCGCTCGGGCAAGCAGCGCTGGCGGTGATCGCCGTGATTGCGGCGGGGCGGCTCTTGTTGCGGCCGCTCTTCCGCAGCGTGGCGCGCGCCAACAGCCCCGAAGTGTTCATGGCGGCGTGTTTGCTCGTGCTGCTTGGCGCGTCGGTGGCGACCGCGGCGGCGGGGCTCTCGATGGCGATGGGCGCTCTGCTCGCGGGGCTGTTGCTGGCGGAGACGGAATATCGCCGCCAGATCGAAGTGCTGATCGAGCCCTTCAAAGGGCTCTTGCTCGGCGTCTTCCTGATCTCGATGGGGATGACGATCGATCTTGCGATGATCGCGGCCGAGCCGGTGCTGATCCTTGGGTGCGCGGCGGCGATGGTGCTGGCGAAAGGCGCGCTCAGCGCGGGGCTGACGCATGCGTTCGGCATCTCCAAGCGCGCTTCGGTGCAGACGGGGCTGCTACTTGGGCCGGGCGGCGAATTCAGCTTCGTGGTGCTCGGCGCGGCGAGCGCTGCGTCGCTTCTGGACGAGCGCGTGGGCGAGATCGCGCTGATCATCGCGGCGCTGACGATGGCGACGACGCCGTTTCTTTCCACGATCGGCACGCGCCTCTCGCAACGCTTCGAGCCGCGCAAGACAGTCGACCCAGCACTCTTGGCCGTGTTCGATCTTGAGGAGGCCCCCCGCGTTGTCATCGCCGGTTTCGGCCGCGTCGGTCAGGTCGTCGCGGCGCTACTTAAGGAGCACAATGTCGAGTTCATCGCAGTCGATTCGGATCCCGATGTGGTCGCCGCCGCGCGCAAGGATGGCGTCAGCGCCTATTTCGGCGACGCGACCAATCCGCTCTTCTTGCAGCGCTGCGGCCTTGCGCAAGCGCGTGCGCTGGTGGTGACGATGGATCCCGCGAGTGTGGAGGATGTCGTGGTGGCTGGCCGCAAGGAACGGAGCGATCTTCTGATCGTGGCGCGTGCGCGCGACGCGCGGCACGCTGGCCGGCTTTACGCCAAGGGCGCGTCTGACGCTGTGCCGGAAACGGTCGAAGCGAGTTTGCTGCTGAGCGAGACGCTGCTCGTGGATATCGGCGTGCCGATGGGGCCGGTGATCGCGTCGATCCACGACAAGCGCGCGGCCTTCCGCGCGGAGATTCAAAAGCTCGCGCCGGAGGCGGAGGTCCGCACCCCGGCCCGTAAGCGCCTGCGCGATTTCGTCAAGGCGAAGAACTGACGGGAACCGGGGGCGGGGGCGCTTGCGTTCAGCGCTCATGAGCAAGCAAGCACGCGAAAAACGAACGGCGCTTCGCGCCCAGCATCGCGAACAAGAGATGCGCGACGCGCATGACCGGAAAACCAAGGGACCAAAAGGCGCGCCGGACGAGCCGCGTTTTCGCACCGGCGCGGACGTCGACACCAATTCCAAGGGGTGGGCCGGCGTGCACGGCAACGAAACACCCCCGCGCGGCGGCGCCAAGCGGCGCACCGCGGGCGAATAGCGCGGCCTAACGCTTAGGTTTCTTGGGGGATGCGAGCAGGGCGATGAGCGCGTGCGCGGCTGGGCTCAAATATGCGCCACGCCGCGTGACGAGAAACACTGGGTTGCTGGCTTCAAGATCGCGGACGCGCAGCAGCGCGAGCGTGCGCGCGGCAAGCTCCTCGGCTACCGACGTTCTCGGCAGCAGCGCGATACCGAAACCTGCTTCGGCGAGCCGCTTCTGTGCGGTGAGCGAGTCGATCGGCGTCCACGCAAGGTCGGTCACGCCGCGCGTTCGGAAATGCGCGAAGACCGTATCCTGCACGCCCTCACGCGTCGGCGGGAAGGCGAGCCAGCGCTCGTTCGCAAGGTCCGTCAGTTGCGCGACGCCACGTTTGACGAGCGGGTGGGATGGCGCGGCGGCGACGATGAGTTCTTCGTCGCCGATGTGCTTGTAGGCCAGCGTTGTATCGCGATCGCGGTGGTAGCGCACGCCAATCGCCGCGTCGCCTGCGCGCACCAATGCGCTCACGTCCCCGCTGCCGGCGGTGCGCAATGCGAGCGAGACATCCCGATGGGTGCGCGCAAAGTCTTGCAGCGTGGCTGCGAACGGCGCGTTGGCGAGCGTGCCGACGATCGCGACTGAGAGCGGGCCCGAGGCGCCCTTGCGCAGCGATTCCATTGCCGCATTGCAATCTCCGAGCGCAGCGAGCGCGCGCTCGGCATAGGGCGCAAGTGCTTCGCCGGCTTGCGTCAGCGTTACGCCGGTCGCTTTGCGCACGAAGAGCTCCGCGCCGACCTCCTGCTCAAGTTGCGCGATGCGGCGGCTGAGAGCGGGCTGGGACCGGTGCAGCGACGCCGTGGCTGGCGAAAAGCCGCCGGCGTGGGCGATCGAGAGAAACGCGCGCAGGTGCTCGAAGTCCATTTGACGGCTCATGCAAGAAGCTGATCGATTTGATCCTAACTATGCATTGGACGAATGACCATCGGGCTCGCAGTTTGCGGGCATGAGCAACGAATCTTCGCTGGCGCGCGTCGCCCGAACGCCAGAGCCGCCATATTATTCGGTCACCACGACCGCCGAGCTGACCGATGCGTTCGATCGCGCCGAGCACGTCCGGCTGGGCACAGAGCTTTTTGCGCAGGCGCGCGAGAGCGGCGGCTTTCTGGGGCTCGAAGCATTCTATGACGGAAACGCTTCTATCGCCGTGTCGTATTGGACTGATCTTGACGCGATCGACCGTTGGCGGCGCCATCTCGCGCACGGCGCGGCCAAGGCGCGCGCGAAGGACGGCTGGTTCGGGCCGACGATCACACGCATCGCGCGCGTCGAAGCCGCCTATGGATTCAATCTGCCGGAGCGGCGTAGAACTGCGCCGGGTTAGCGGCGAGGGCGGCATGAAGCGGTTTGCGGTGGTGGTTCTGGCGCTGGTTGCGCTCTCGGCGTGCGAGCGCAACAGCGCCGAAGAAACGATGAAGCGTTTCCCGCCGACGGAGGCGCCCAACTACAACGCTGACATTGGCCCGAACGGCGCGGCTGGCATTACGACGGCGCTTCCGCTCACCGTGGAAGCGCTCACCGCCGCCGCGCCCGGCTACGCCGTCGCCGAAGCGCAGGATCAGATCGAAGGTCAGCCGTTCCGGAAGATCACACTGTCTGCTGGCGATGAGGTCGTGTTCGATGTGCTTCCGTCGCCGGATGGCCAGCGCATCCACTCGCTCGTCACGCGCTCCACGCAAGCGCGCGGCCCGGTCGGTGAGATCATCGGCGAGGCGAAGTTTGAAGGCGCGCCCGCCGCGCAGTCTTTGTTCTGCGGGCCGGAATTGATCGACGGCGCGTTTGGGTTCGCTTGTTCCGACGCGGAGGACGGCGTGTTCTGGCGCGTCTATCGCTTGCCGAGCGGCTATCAGGGTCCGCACGAGCCGTTCGAAGCGATCGACCCCGACACCGCGCTCGACGCGACGCTGGTCGAAATGCGCTGGATCGCGCCGCGCAGTTGATGCGCGGTTCAGATATCCTGTATCGCCGCGGCCCGCGCAGCGCTTAAGCTGACGGGATGAACAAGCTTTCTCGCCGCACTTTGGCTCTTGGCGCGCTCGCCGCTGCGGCTGCGCCCGCTCTTGCGCAACCGGCCGCAACGGCGCCGGCGGCCGAACGGCGCCCGCTCCCTGGCGATCCTGACGATCCGCGTCCACGCACTTATGCGATGCTCAATCAGCCAGCGCCGGACTTTGCTTTTCCGTTGCGCGGCGGCGGCACGGCGCGGCTTTCCGATTATCGCGGCAAGACGCTCATTCTCTATTTCGGCGGCCTCTGGTGCCCCGATTGCGTCATCGACGGCCCGCACACGCAAGCGCTCGCGCGCCTCGCCGCGCGGGACCGGCGCCTCGCGTTCCTGCAAATCCACACGCGCGACCGCTTTGGGCGCTGGGGCAGCGTCGATAATTACTTCAGCGAGTACGGCTACAATTGGCCGGTCGCGTTCGATGCCAGCCGCGAGTTTGCGCGCGATGTCTATCGCATCGAGTGGAGCCCGAGCTTCCTGATCATTGACCGCAACGGCGTCATCCGGCGCTGGCGCACCGACCTCACGGGAAGCGGCGTGCGCGCCTTCTTCCGTGAGGCGCAGACCGTCGCGCGTGGCTGATGCGCACCTGGCATGACAAGCTGGTGCGAGACCGCATCCCGCAGATCATCGCCAGTGACGGCGCGCACTTTGCGCTCGAAATCTACAACGAGGAATCCTACCGCGCGGCGCTGCTTGCGAAGCTCGACGAAGAAGCGCGCGAGGCGGCGAGCGCGCCGCCACAAGATCTTATCAAAGAGCTCGCCGATTTGTTCGAAGTGATCGATGCGGCGCTTGAGGCGCACGCAATCTCACGCTCCGCCGTGCTCGCGGCGCAGGCGCGCCGCCGCGCTGAGCGTGGCGGTTTCACACGGCGCCTGCGGCTGATGTGGACGGAAAGAGAAGCGCCGCCGCGTGATGGCGATTGCGCGCCAGGTTAGAGCAGCGGCGCGAGCGCCAAACGAACGCGCGAGCTTTGCGCCAGCACGTCGCGATACGGCGTCGGCGCATCTGGCACATCCGTCGCGGGCCAGAGCGCGATGAAGCGATCGAGCTCGCGCATGCCTTCGTCATAGGCTTGCGCGTTGCGTTGACGCAGCGCGGTGCGGCCGTGCGTCAGCGCGTCCTTCGCGGAGAGCGCGGCGCCAAGCGCGTGTTGATACTCGATCGGGTCGTTGAAATCGGCTTGGATCACGTGGCTGTAGAGTCCAGCGGAGAGATCGACCATGCGCGCTGCGATGTCGGCTTGGTTGACGCCGGCGGGGCGCGCGGCGTCGAGTGCGGCGACGCCTTGTGCGAGCGCGCGCGTGACTTCGGCGGCTGAGTTCGAACCTGCTGCCTCGGCCGCGCGCAAGGGAGCGGCGTCAAAGCCGCCGAACTGATCTCGCGCGGGATCGTACACTTCGAGCACGCCTTGACCGACGAGCGCGCCGGCTTCCGGGCCTTTGCCGGCCTGCGCGACGCGTTGGGCGATCAGTGCAAAGCCCTTGAGGTGCTGGAGGCGCAACGCCGTGCGCGCGGGGCCTTCCAGGCCCGAATACGCCTCCGCGACCCCCGCCTCGCCGTGTTCGCCGCCGCCTTCACCCGTGGCGGATTCGCCTGCCTCACCGCCTTCGCCAACGGCTGCGCTGGTCGCGCCGCCTGCTGCCTCACCGCCGCCTTCGCCGCCCGGCGAGCATGCCGCGAGCCCGCCCGCGACGATCACCGCGCTGGCGGTCGCCCACAGCTTGAGCTTCATTCGGGTCATAGACGGGTCTCCTCAAAACGGCGCGCACCCTGTACGAACTGATAATCATTCGCAAGAGCTAGGCTGCCTGTTCGCCCATGATGCTGGTGCTGCAAAATGTCCTGGAGGCCGAAGACGTCGCCCGCCTCCGCGCTGGGCTTGAGGGCGCGTCCTGGATCGATGGGCGCGCGACGGCAGGGGCGGCCGCGCGCGCCGTGAAGAACAACCTTCAGGCGCCGGGTGGCGATAGCGCGATCCAGGCGCTTGAAGCGTTTGCGGAGCAGGCGCTCAGGCGCCACCCGATGTTTTCGATCGCGGCGCGGCCGCGGCGCATGTCGCGGCTCCTGTTCTCGCGTTACGAGCCGGGCATGACATATGGCCGGCATACGGACGATGCGCTGATGGGCGCCGATCCGTTGCGCACCGATCTCGCGTTCACGCTCTTCCTCACGCCGGTTGAGGACTACGAGGGCGGCGAGCTCACGATCGATAGCGCGCTCGGCGAGCAGGCGATCAAGCTCGAACCGGGCGATGCGATCCTTTATCCGGCTGGCACGATCCACTTCGTTGCGCCGGTGACGCGCGGCGTGCGCGTCGCGTGCGTTGGCTGGATCCAGAGCATGGTGGCGGATTCCGGCCAGCGCGAGATACTTTTCGATCTATCGGTGACACGCACGCGGCTCGCGCAAGCAAATGCGCCAGCGGAAGAGGTGTTGCGTCTCGATAAAACGATCTCGAACCTGCTGCGGATGTGGGCGCGGCCCTAAGCGCGCGTAAAAAGCGCGGCGGCGATGATGCGCCCGGCAAGCGCGCCGGCGATAGCGCCAGCGAACAGCCCGAAAAACGCTGGAATGAATGCGCCGAGCGCGCTTTGCGGATCGCCTTGCAACAACGCCGAAATGCCGAAGCTCAATGGCCACGCGAAGCCCGCCGCGCCAACGCCGACGGCGCAACGCCACACGACGCCGTTGACGCTCTTGAACGTCCCGCGCGTGTGTCCGCGCCAAAGCGCAAGCGTTGCGAGCGCGGCGCCGATCAAGCCCGGCCAGATCAACACGCGCAGCGAAATGGGATCGAGGCCCTGAAAATTCGTCGCTGCGAAGGTGAAGGCGAGCCAGCCAGCGAGAAACGTGAGGATGAACGCGATCGCGATCAGAGCGGGCGCGCGCAGCTTCAACATCAGAACTGGTCGCGATCGTCAGCGAGCATCGGATCGGTGTCGGTGTTGAGCACCATCACGCCGTCATCGGGCGCGCCGCGCTTAAATGCGATGAAGCTGAGTACGAGGCCCGTAAACAGCGCGAGCGGCAGGCCCATGAAGAGCGCCAGCGGCCACAGGGCGAAGGGCAGCACGCCCGAAAGCCCATTCGGCCCATCTGGCGCTTCGATGCCCTCCATCGCGTGCAGCAACAGTTGGAAGAGAATTGGCGCAGCGAGCGCAGTCAGCACGCCGAGCCACAGCACGTGCACCATCACCTCGCGCCGTGAGCGCGGGGCGCGGCCCATCGCGCTCGCAACGGCCAGTGAAATGAGCGCGGAGAAGAAGCCGATACCGGCCACGATCAGCGCCATCTGCGCAAAGCCGCCTTCGC
>CAZXNY010000086.1:5092-9593 GCA_964642205.1 uncultured Caulobacteraceae bacterium | reverse complement strand
CCGCCTTCCCAGATGCGGATCAGCGTCAGCGGATCGTCGGCGATGCGCGCGCGATCGGCCGCGTTCGGCAGCATGTAAAAGAGCACGTAGCCGAGGCGGCCGCCGATGATGACGCCGAGCGTCGCCCAAAACAGGTAGTCGTCCGCATCGACGGCGGTGATTGGGGCTTTGGCTGGCGCCCAGAGCTGTTCCTTGCGGATGAGGTAGACCATGTAGCGCCAGCCGAGGACGAGGCCGGCGATGTAGGCGAGCGCGTACCACCGCAGGAGAAACGGCCCGATCGACATATCCCCGATGGGGAACGGCCCGATCTGCAGCGCGACCGGGTCGAGATTCGGGAATTGCAGAGCGGCGTTGAGGACGGCGTCGAGCATGTTGGGGGTTTAGCTCCTGCGCGTGCGAACGCGAACCCCCTCCCCATGAGGGGAGGGGGCAGAGGGTGGGGTGAAGCCCTCGGTTTCGGGGCGCATGGAGACGACGCGCTCGCCCAGAAGGATTGGAAGCGTGGTGAATCACCCCACCCCCTGCCCCTCCCCTCGCGGGGAGGGGCAGCGCGGGCTAGATATGGCCCATGACAACAACACCTTCTTCCGTGTTCGACGACATCGCCCGCCTGATGACGGGCGCGATGGGCGTCGCGCAGGGCGTGGGCGATGAGGCGAAAAGCTTCGTGCGCTCGCAAGCGGATCGCTTCGTCGCCGAAATGGACCTCGTCACGCGCGAGGAGTTCGAAGTGGCCAAACAAATGGCGTCCGATGCTCGCGCGGAGGCAGATGCACTGCGCGCGCGCGTCGAAGCGCTCGAAAAACTCTTGTCAGAAAAACATTGACATTAAGCAGATTGCGACCGTTTCCGAACGAACCTAGCGTCGTTGATGGGGACTGATTCGTTCGCGTTCAAACGCGGCTCTGAGGGAGGTCAGCACGGCGCGCGCCGGCATGACCTGTGCGTGCGCCCTGGCCAGAGAGGGGCGTGAAGAATGTCGCTTTATCACACAGACGATGAAGAGCTGCCGTCGGATCCCATGGATCTGATCGAGGCGATCGTGAACTCGGACGACCGCTTCAACGCCGAGCGCGCGGAAGATGGCGACGTTCAATTCTGTTTCAAAAGCGCGTGGACGGAAGCGGCGGGCTATTTCAGCTACCGCACCGAGCTTCCGGCGCTGCTTTTCACGCTAGGCTTCGATCTGCAGGCTTCGCCCGAGCGCATGGGCGCGACGACGCGCCTTGCCGCGATGATCAACGAAAATCTGTGGCTCGGGCACTTCGATGTGTGGAGCGACGATGGCTCGATCATCTTCCGCCACGCCGCGCCGATGATTGGGCGCGATGAGATTTCGCCTGGCGAAGTGCAAGCTTTGCTTGCGGCCGCGCTCGATGCGGCGGAACGCTTCTACCCGGCGTTCAAGTTCGTCGTCGAAGGCGGCATGGCGCCGGAAGATGCGGTGCAGGCGGCTATGTTCGAAATCGCCGGAGAAGCATGAGCGGCCTAGACGCTCCGTCCGTCGCGCTTGTTGGCGCAGGCGCGATGGGCGGCGCGTTGGTGCGTGGCTGGATCGAGGCCGTGCGGCGGGGCGGGGGCCTGACGCTCACGGTGCTCGAGCCGCATTTCGATCCGAAATTGGAAGAGGCGCTCGAGCAAGTCGGCGCGGTGCTTAATCCGCCGACGCCGGGGCCGGTGGACATTGTGGTGCTGGCGGTGAAGCCCCAGCAATTTCTCGCCACCGCTGCAGATGTGCGCCCGTTCGTCGGGCCGCAAACGCTGGTGCTTTCGGTGATGGCGGGCGTGACGCTGCTGACGCTCGCGAAAGAGCTTGGCGCCGATCGCGTGATCCGCGCGATGCCGAACACGCCGGGGCAGATTGGGCAGGGGATCACGGCGTATGTCGCTGCGTCCGCGTGCACAGTCGAAGATCGCCAGCTTGCCGAGCAATTGCTCGAGCCGCTGGGTGCGGTGGAGCCGTTGCCGGCGGAACGGCTGATGGATGTAGTGACGGCGGTGAGCGGGTCTGGGCCGGCTTACGTGTTCTTGCTGGCTGAAGTTCTCGCGCGCGCGGGCGAGCTTGAAGGGCTCGATCCGGATGTGGCCGCGCGGTTGGCGCAGCGCACTGTCGCTGGCGCGGGCGCGCTGATGCTGGAGCCGGGCGCTGTGCCGGGCGCGCTGCGCAAGCAAGTGACGTCGCCCGGTGGCACGACGGAAGCGGCGCTCGATGTGCTCGCGGCGGCCGATGGCTTGGGGCCGCTGATGCGCAAAGCGGTGAGCGCCGCGGCGCAACGCTCGCGCGATTTGGGCAAGAGCTAGAGTCAGCAGCGTGTCTGCACAAACGTTTGCGCGGGCTGACTGAGCGCACGCTCCGTGCTAACCAATCCACGCGGGCCTACTAGCGGGCGCCCGCTCAGACACTGTGTCCAAGACCCGCTCCGCCTCCCAGCCGGGAGAGATGGAGCGCACGATGGGCAAACCAACTTCAAATTCTCCGAGGATCGCGCTGCTGTGGCGCGGCGATTGGCGCACGCCGCCGCCTGCGCCGCAGGAAACACGCCACAAGGCCTTGTTCGAGGCGTTCACCGCACAGGGCGCGTGCCCTGAGGCGGTGCACTATGATGACGCGCACGCGGCGGAGATACGCGCGCATCTGTCGGCGTATGACGGCGTGCTCGTCTGGGTCGATCCGCTGAGCGAGGGGCGCACGCGCGCAACGCTCGATCCGTTGTTGCGCGATCTTGCGCGCGCAGGTGTTTGGGTAAGCGCGCATCCCGACACGATCCTGAAGATGGGCGTGAAGGAGGTGCTGCACCGCACGCGCGACTTGGGTTGGGGCGCGGATACGCATCTCTACCGAACCGAAGCTGCGCTACGCGCCGAATTTCCTGCGCGTCTCGCAACACAAGGGCCGCGCGTGCTGAAGCCAAACCGCGGCAATGGCGGGCAGGGCGTGTGGAAAGTCTGCGTTGCGAACGGAGGCGGCGTGCGCGTGCTCAGCGCCGAGCGTGGGTCGATGCCGGAAACACTTGCGCTGAGCGCGTTTCTGGACCGGATCGCGCCGCGTTTCAGCATGCCGAATGGCTGTGTGATCGATCAGCCGTACCAGCCGCGCCTGCCCGAGGGGATGATCCGTTGTTATGTCTCGCAATCCGCTGTCGCCGGTTACGGTCATCAATTGATCAAAGCGCTCGTCGAGCCGCCGCCGGAGGGGCCCGAGCCGCCAGGACCGCGCATCATGTATCCGCCAGACGCGGCGCCGTTTCAGCGCCTGCGGCGGTTGATGGAAGAACAATGGATTCCCGAGATGCAGCGCGTTCTGGAGATCGAAACAAGGGCGCTGCCAGTGCTGTGGGACGCGGATTTTCTGTACGGTCCAAAGACGAGCGCGGGCGAAGACACTTACGTACTGTGCGAGATCAAGGTGAGCTCGGTCGCGCCCTATCCCGATAGCGCGCCGGCGCTCGTGGCGGCAGCGGCGCTTCGCGCCGTGCGCGGGAGCTAGCTTTTGAGTCGCGCGATTTCGGCGACGAGTTTCGTGACGTCTTCGTCCTTCTGATCCCAGCTGACAACGAGGCGCGCTTCGCCGGGGCCCCAGTCGTAAAATTCTGCGCCTGCGGCGCGCAAAGCTGCGAGGGGTTCGGCGCCCGGCTTGATGAAGACGTTGTTGCTCTCGCAGGGATGCGAGAGCCAATCGCCGGCGGCGTCCGCGATGCGCGCGGCGAGGCGGTTGGCGCGCTGCGCGAGTGTCAGCCAGAGGCCGTTGGCGAGGTAGGCGTCCATCTGCGCGGCGATGAAGCGGTGTTTGGAGAGCAGGTGCCCGCTGCGTTTGCGCAGGCGCGCAACATCGCCGATGCGCGCGTTGTTGAATACGATCACGGCTTCGGCGCCGAGCGCGCCGTTCTTGGTGGCGCCGAAGCTCATCACGTCGACGCCGGCGCGGTGCGTGAGGTCGGCGGGTTTACATTTGAGATGCGCAACGGCGTTGGCGAAGCGCGCGCCATCCATGTGGACGCCGAGATTTGCTTCGTGCGCGATCTCCGCGAGGGCGCTGACCTCCGCCGGTGAGTACGCCGCGCCGCGCTCGGTGGCGTTGGTGATGGAGAGCGCTTGCGGCAGCACGGAATGCACGCCGCGCTGATTGCGCGTGAGCGCTTCGCGGAGACCGTCGGGCGCGATCTTCGCGGCGGGCCCGTCGATCAGCACGAGCTTGGCGCCGTTGGAGAAGAATTCCGGCGCGCCGCATTCGTCGGTTTCGATATGCGCTTCGCGGTGACAGAGCACGGCGCCCCACGGATCGGTGAGCGCGGCGATGGAGATTGCGTTCGCGGCGGTGCCTGTCGCGGTGAGGAAGACGGTTACCTCGGTTTCGAAGAGGTCGCAGAAGCGCTGCGTGACGCGCTTGGTGAGCGCGTCTTCGCCGTAGGAGGGCGCGCGCCCTTCGTTGGCGGCGGCGAGCGCGGCCATGATCTCGCCCGCGGCGGCGGCGGTGTTGTCGGAGCGGAAATTCATGGCG
>CAZXNY010000086.1:0-4992 GCA_964642205.1 uncultured Caulobacteraceae bacterium | reverse complement strand
GCGTGCTTTATCGCCGCCAAAGAGAGAGGCGCGTTATGGATTTGGGATTGAAGGGCAAGAAGGCGATCGTTACGGGCGGCACGCGCGGCATTGGGCGTGCGATTGCGGAGACGCTGGCGGCCGAAGGCGCCGACATCGCTATCTGCGCGCGCAAGCAGAACGAACTCGATGAAGCGGTGCCGGCGCTTGCGTCGCGCGGCGTGCGCGCGATCGGCGGCGCGGTCGATATCGCGGATGGGCCGGCGCTCAAGGCGTGGATCGGCAAAGTCGCGGGTGAACTCGGCGGACTCGATATTCTCGTGTGCAACGCGAGCGCGCTTGCGCAGGGGAACACCGAGCAAGCCTGGGCTGACATGTTCGCGATCGACGTGATGGGCGTGCAGCGCGCCATCGATGCGGCGCTGCCGCATTTGACGGAAGCCGCGAAGAAGAGCGGCGATGCGTCGGTGACGATCATCTCGTCGGTTTCGGCGGCGGAGACGAGCAACGCCAATTCGTACGGTGCGCTGAAGGCCGCGCAGATTCACTTCGCCAAAGGGCTGGCGAAGGAAAACGCGAAAAACCATGTGCGCATCAATGTCGTCTCGCCCGGTACGGTCTATTTCAAGGGCGGCGTCTGGAACATGATCGAGCAGGGCATGCCGGACATGTTCAAGGCGACGATGGCGCGCAACCCGATGGGCCGGATGGCGAGCCCGCAAGACATTGCGAACGCGACGGCGTTTCTTTCTAGCCCTGCGTCTTCGTTCACCACCGGCATCAACATGGTCGTCGATGGCGCGATCACGAGCCGCGTGAACTTCTGATGGCGGCTGTCCGCTACCTCGTAAACGACGTCGATCAGGCGCTGATGTTCTACACGCTGCAACTCGGGTTCACGCTCGAGAAGCGTTACGGCGACGCGATGGCGATCGTGAAGAACGGGGACGCGACGCTCTGGCTCGCGGGGCCATCGTCGTCCGCGGCGCGGCCGCTGCCGAATGGGGCGAAGCCCGAGCCGGGCGGCTGGAACCGGATGGTGCTCTCCGTGGCCGGGCTCGATCCTGTGTTGAAGAAGCTCGACGCCAACGGGATCGCGCTTCGGGGGCCGGTCGTGATCGGGCCGGGCGGGCGCCAGGTGTTGGTGGAAGACCCGTCCGGCAACCTGATCGAGCTATTCGAGCCGGCCTGACCCCGGATTCCGGGCCATCCACTTGGCGAGACCCATTGGAGGCCGCCCAAAATCCCTACAGAGTCTGGCTGCGGCCAAGACCGCATCCGCGCGCCTGCGCCGTGGCGACTAAGAGCGAATACGGACGGTCTTGAGGACGTCCACAAGGTTAAGGAGAGCCTCCGTGCTCGAAATCTTCCGTGAATCTCCGTGGTTGCTGATCGTTCTGGCGGCGTTTGCTGTCCCGATCTTCGGCATGATCCTGGGCGCTTGGACGGCCTGGCTCGATAGCCGCCAGCGGAGCAAGGCGCTTGAGGCGCTCCAGGCGTTCGCAGCGACCGGGCGCGAGCCGCCGCCGGAACTGCTCGCCGCCGTCAGCGGCCGCCGCTTCCGCCGGCGCGACTATTATCGCCGCCACCGCGAAGGTCCCCCGCCCGCGGCGGCGGCAGCGGCCGACGCGCCGACTGCGCGCCCGCGCGAGGACGGCGACGACGAAGACGACATGCTCGGGATGGGTAGCGGCGGCGGCTCGTTCTGGGGCGACGACCCCGCCACATCGCGAGCCTGGGGCGAGCACTGGCGCGCGCATCGCCGCAATGAGCCGCTGCGCTCGTGGAAGCGCGCGATCACGCTGATCGCGTTCGCTGGCGCGTTCTACGTCGCCGCCCAACTTTCCGACATGCCCGATACGGAGCGTGGCTTCATGATCGCAACGGTGATCGTCGGCGCGATTGCGCTCGCGACGCTCGTCTCGGCGATCCTGACCTCGATTTTCCGTGAGAAATGAGCGTGGCGTCGCACGACGCAGCCTTGGTGGAGGCCGCGAAAGCGGGCTCCGCGCCTGCGTTTTCGCGACTGGTGGGGATGCACCAACAGGCGGTGCGCGGGTTTCTGCGGCGCGCGTGCGGCAATTGGGCGGATGCGGACGATCTCGCGCAGGAGACGTTTATGTCCGCGTTCGAGAATATCGGGCGGTTCGCGGGCCAATCGAGCTTCCGCTCCTGGCTGTGCGGGATCGCCTACAACAAGTGCCTTTCGGCGGCCCGGTCCCGCGGGCGGTCCGCGGCGCGCGATCTTGCGTATTTGCAGGGCCAGGAAGAGACGATCACGCCGAGCGGGGACGACCGGATGGATCTGGCGCGGGCCATGAAGACGCTGCCGCTGGAACAGCGGGCGGCGGTGGCGCTTTGTCTCGCGCAGGGATTTTCCCACAGCGAGGCCAGCGAAGCGCTGGGCTTGCCGTTGGGCACGGTGAAGTCGCATGTATTGCGTGGCAAAGCCAAGTTGATGGAGGCTTTGGGCGATGAGTGACGAGCACGTCTATTCCGCCGCCCGCGAGGCGCGGCTCAACGCGTTCTTCGCGGCAGAGGAGCCGCCGGCGCGCGATCCCGCGTTCGAGGCGGTGCTGATGGCGCGCCTGGAGCGCCGGCGCCTGTTCGATCTGATCTCCGATTACCTGACGCCTGTCGTCGCCACGCTCGCGGTGCTGTTCGCGCTCTGGCCCGCCATCACGCGCATGTCGCTCGCTGCGATGGAGGCGAATGCTTATGCCGCGCCGATTGCGCTCTCGTTCGCGGTGGTGGCGGCGACGTATTGGGTGGCGGTGCGGCTGCGGCTGATGCCGCCGATCATGGGAGTGGCCGCTTGAGCCATCTGGACGCCTCGGTTCGCCGTGATCTCGCGCGCGCTGCGCTGGCGCTCGCGGCGGTGAAGCCCTGGTCGCAAGTGACGATCGTCGAACTCGCGCACGAAGCTGGGCGGCCGGTCGCCGATCTTTACGGCGCGACGCTTGGCGAAGCCGTCGAGTGCGCGGAGGAGGCCTTCGATCGCGCCATCGCGGATGGTTTGGAAGAGCACGATCCGAACCAGAGCGTGCGGGACCGTCTGTTCGATCTCATCATGAAGCGGTTCGAAGCGATGGAGCCGCACCGCGCCGCCGTGCTCGCGATGGAAGTTGGGCAGGACCGCGATCCGCTCGCAATGAACGCAGCGCACCAGCGCAGCGTGCGGTGCGCGCGCTGGGTGCTCGCGCTCGCGGGGCTTGAAGCCGATCACATGACCGGCCAAGCGCGCGCGCAGGGGCTCGGTGTGATCGTCGGCCAAGCGCGCGCGGCGTGGCGCAGCGACACCGACGGCGATTTCACGCGCACGATGGCCTCGCTCGACAAGAATTTGCGGCGCGCCGAGGAAATGTTCGGGCGCTGGGCGGGGTTCAACCCCAAGCCCGCCGCCGAGCCGGCAGCGCCCGCGGGCGAATAGTGCGCTAAGACAGCCGCCAAACAGCCACTGGCGGCTCCCCGCGCTTTCACGCCGGAAGACCGCCAGCTCAACCGTCTCGGACAGTTTCCTGTCCGCTCCAGGTGAGGCTCGCAAACCGGTTCCCGGCCGTCAATATCTTGTACAAACTCGACTGTGGAGTGCGTCTTCGACGCAACGGCGCCGTTGCGCCTTGATGGCGCCGCAAAGCCCGCTACAGTGAAGACTGCGGAGGGCGCATGTCCGAACTCTACCTCGATCCAAGTCTCTACGACTATGTCGATGGTCTCGATCACGAGAGCTATGAACGCTTTTGCATGGTCGTGGACGCCTGCGCCAAGGCGCTCCAGCTTATGTCAATGAAACCAGATGTTTGCACCGCACGCGCGTTCGGCGTGACGGTGCGTGTGCAAAGAAACGCCGAGAAAAACTACTACGTCATCTGCGCGATCGACATCGTCGAGCTCGATCCGCCGCCGGAAGGCTGGGGCGCGAACGCCGCTGCGCTCATGGAAACCTATTTCGATATAGCCCCTGATTGTGTGTCCGAGCGCGCGCTGCCGAAAAAGGCGCCGCCAGAAGCGGACCGCGGACAGCGCTTTATTGGCTCTTCGATTGAACAAAAAATACAGACGAGTTTATTCAGTGAGCCGCTGACGGTGTTGTTGTGCGATGCGCCGGAGGGCGTGCACGTGGCCGCCGAAATCGTGCGGCGTACCGACCGACAATTTGACGCTGCGCGCGAGAGATCAGCGAGATCCGGATTAGATCATGTCGAGTAAGAAGCAACCTCCAGATCGGAATGTCTTGTTTTCAACAACGGAAGGCCGCGCGCGATTTCCGGACTTCTTGCAGATGTCGTTCGGCGACAAAGCTGTCATCGGGTTCGATCGCTATGGGCGCGTGATTGGCGCGATTGTGCCGATGGAAGCGGTTCAGATGCTGGCGGGTGAGACCGTCGATGCGGATGTGAGCGCTCGCATTCGCCGTGCTGCGCAGACATTGGTCCGTGAGGCGCCTGGAAATGCGGCTCCGATCCCGATGAGCGAAGTTCGCGCGGCGCGGGAGGAGCGGCGTGTACCGGCCGCAAGGCGCAAGCGGCGGGCCTGACCGGGCGGCATTTGCTGCGCGGCGCTCCAGCCGGTATCGGTTTGTCGCGCCCCTGATGGGCGTGGGAAGGCGTGCATGGCGGAGCAAACACACCCCGAGCTGCAGCGGCTGCGCGACAGCATCGACAATATCGATGCGGCGCTGATCTATCTGCTGTCAGAGCGCTTTAAGTGCACGCAGCAGGTCGGCGCGCTGAAAGCCAAGGTCGATCTGCCGAGCGCCGATCCCGATCGTGAAGCGCGCCAGATCGCGCGGCTGCGCACGTTGGCCGAGGGCGCCAAGCTCGATCCGGATTTCGCGGAGAAGTTCCTCAACTTCATTATCAAGGAAGTGATCCGCCACCACGAGGCGATCAAGCAGGGCTAGGCCGGCGCCGGTAGCCGTAACGCCGCGCGCAAGCCGCCGAGCGGGGATTTCGAGAGCGTGACTTCGCCGCCGTGGCCGCGCGCCACGTCGCGCGCGATGGCGAGGCCGAG
>CAZXNY010000085.1:4356-9613 GCA_964642205.1 uncultured Caulobacteraceae bacterium | reverse complement strand
CTTCGAGCCGCCGCAGAGCCGCGTCCGCGACCTTTGCGTCGATCGCGTTTTCGCTGACGTCCGCAAAGTCCCGCACACGCCGCAGCAAGCGCACCGCGACGCGCGGCGTGCCGCGCGCGCGTTTCGCGATTTCGAGCGCGCCCTCTTCCGTCAGCGGCGCGCCGAGCTTTTCGCCCGCGCGGCGCACGATGCCGGTCAATTCTTCCGGCCCATAAAACTCGAGCCGCACCGGAATGCCGAAGCGATCGCGCAACGGCGTGCCGAGGAGCCCTGCGCGCGTCGTCGCGCCCACCAAAGTGAACGGCGCGATATCGATGCGCACGCTGCGCGCCGATGGGCCTTCGCCGATGATGAGATCGAGGTGATAATCCTCCATCGCGGGATAGAGGATTTCCTCCACCGCCGGCGCGAGCCGGTGAATTTCATCGATGAACAAAACATCGCGCGGTTCGAGCGCGGTGAGCAGCGCGGCGAGATCGCCGGCGCGCGCGATCACGGGGCCTGACGTGGCGCGAAACCCAACGCCGAGCTCACGCGCCAATATCTGCGCAAGCGTCGTCTTCCCCAAGCCAGGGGGGCCAAAAAGCAGCGTGTGATCGAGCGCCTCGCCCCGCCCGCGCGCGGCCTCCACGAACACTTTGAGGTTCGCTTTCGCCGCCGGTTGGCCGACGAATTCGTCAAACCCCGTCGGCCGCAGCGCGCGGTCCGCGCCTTCGCCCGGCATCCGGACGGGGGAGATCAAGCGGTCAGCGGTGTCAGGCATGGCCGCCCCTTCTGCCACACCTTCCTGATTCGTTCGTTAGCGGTTCAGAGGTCTGGGCGGGCGCCGAGATACTCCGCGTTTTCAATGAAGTCCGGGCCATTCAGCTCGCGCCGAAGCTCGATCACGAAGAGCGCCGCCTCTTCGGCCTCGCGTTCGGTGGCGTAGACGCCCTCGCCAGCCCACTCCTCACCCGCGCGCCGCGGGCCCTCCGTGGTTTGATGGTCGACGCGCGAACGATACCAGTTCCGCCAAAGGCGCGCCGAAACATACTCTGCGTTCTCAGCGGCCGTAGTCTGTTCCATTGCCAAAAGGCTCCAAGATCAGAACCGCCAACCGTAGCGCGGCACGCGGCGCATGTAATCCCGGTACGCATCCCCAAAGCGCGCCGTGAGGTAGCGCTCCTCGCGCCGCACGACCCCCGTATGCAGCACGAACCAGAGCGCCAGCGCCGCCATCAGCAGCCATTCGCCCGCGAACACCAAGGCGAGGCCCGCGGTCAGCGTCAGGAAGCCGAGATACATCGGGTTGCGCACATGCGCGAAAATCCCGTCCGTCACCAAAGTGGTCGAGGGCCGCCACGGCTGCACCGGCGTGCCCGCGCGCTCGAAGCGCCGCGAGCCGGCGAGCGACACAATGAGCGCAAAAACAATGAGCGCCCCGCCGAGCGCCGCCAGCGCGATGCGTGGCGGCGCATCGAGGACCGCCAGCGGCCACGGCAGATCGAGCGCGCCGCCAAGGACGAGCGCGATCAGCAACAAGAGCGGCGGCGGCGCGATCACGCCCGCCGTGTCTGCCTTGGTTTCAGCCATGTGATCCTCCCGCGCCTAAGTCGCCGCGCGGGCCTGGTTTGGATGCCAAAATAAAAATGTCGGCCCTTGTCGGCCCCCTTCGTCCTAAGACCGATACGCGCGTCTGGCGCGTGTGGAGGACCATCATGCGCTACATGTATTTGATACTCACAGCCGACAACGCGCCGCCCTCGTCGCCGCGCCTGATCGAGGAAATGAACAAGCTCTCGGAGAATTCGCCGACGATGCTTGGCGGAGGCGGGCTCAGGCCAACGTCGGTCGGCGCCCGCATCCGCCTCAAGGACGGCAAGATCAAGGTCACCGACGGGCCGTTCACCGAGACCAAGGAAGTGATCGCGGGCTACGCCATCTTCGAATTCGACACGCGGGAAGCGGCGATCGAATCCGCCGTGAAGTTCATCGAGTTGCACCGGCTCTACGGCGACGGCTGGGAAGGCGCCTGCGAAATGCGCGAGATGCTGTAGCGCGCGCTCCCTCTCCCCTTCAAAGGGGAGAGGGTTCGGTACGCGCTAACGATTCACTTCCTTCAGCGCGGCGCGGATCAGCTCGGGCGCGGCGGGATCTTCCGCGCCCATCGCACGCGCCGCGGAAGCGACCGCGCGCGCAGCCGCCGCTTGATCGATACCGAGATTGACGAGCGCGCTGATCGCTTCGTTGCGCGCGGCGCTCAAAACCGCGGTGACCGTCGTGCTCGGCCCGGCGGACTCAAGCGATGCGCTCAAGAAGCCGCGCGGCGGCGCCTTGCCCGCCAGTTCCTGGACAATGCGCGCGGCGAGCTTGGGGCCGACGCCATTGGCGCGCGCGACGGCGGCTTTGTCTTGCAGGGCGATCGCGTCCGCGAGTTGGTGCGGGCCGAGCACATCGACGATCGCGAGCGCGACTTTGGCGCCGACGCCCGGAATGGTCTGCAGGTGGACAAACCACGCGCGCTCCTCTTCGCCCGCAAACCCGAACAGGCGGATCGCATCCTCGCGCACATGGGTCTCGACGTAGAGTTTCGCGGGCGCGCCCTTTTCGAGCCGGGCCAGCGTGCGGCTGCTCGCCTGCACCACGTAGCCGACGCCGTTCACATCGATCAGCGCGCTCTCCTCGCCCACCGCTTCGACGACGCCCTTCAGCGAACCGATCATCTGATGCTCTCCAACGCATCTGCGTGCCCGGATTCGGCCCGCGAGGCGCGACATTCCGCTGTGCCTGGGCGCGTGTTGTGCTATCGATTCCCATACGAGGGATGCGTGAATTGCGAGTGCGTCGCAACAGCGGCGTGAGCGCCAAAGGGGGGATCGTGTCTGACGATTCAAACAAGAACGGCCGCAAACCGTACAACCGCCGCAGCTTCCTGGCGCGCGTCGCGGGCGGCGCAGCGTTCGTCGGCGCGGCGGGGGCCGTCACGGGCCTCACCGTCAGTGACGCGGCCGCGCAAAACGGCGTCAGCGATAGCGACACGGGCAGCGGCGCGGACCGCGCCGGCTATGGCCGCACCGGCATCACTGACAGCGACTCGTCCGACCGGGCGGGCCGTGGCCGCGGCGGGCGCACTGGTATTTCGGACAACGATCCGACCGATCCGTCCGGCAACGGGCGTGGCGGCGGGCGCGCGCCGGGCTACACGGGCATCACCGATAGCGACACGGGCGCCGGGCGCGATGCGGCGAACTACGGGCGCGGCGGCGGGCGCCGCCAAGGCGTCACCGGCATCACCGACAGCGATCCCTCCGATCCGCGCGGCAACGGGCGGGGCGGCAATCGCGCCTATACGGGCGTGACGGATGGCGACACGGGCTCGGGCGCCGATCCGGCCAATTACGGCCGGCGTGGCGGCGGGCAACGCGGCTACACGGGCGTGACGGATGGCGACACCGGCTCGGGCGCCGATCCGGCCAATTATGGCCGGCGCGGTGGCGGGAACGGCCGGCGCTATACCGGCATCACCGATAGCGATCCGTCCGATGGCGCCAATTACGGGCGCGGCGGCCGGCGCGGCTATACCGGGATCACCGATAACGATTCCGGCTCAGGCGCGGACGCTGCGAATTACGGCCGCGGCCGCTAACCGGCCATGTCCATCGCCAAGGAAGAAGACGCGCTCGCGCTGATGATCGGCGCGGGCCGCGTCAGCGACTTTTTCGCGCGCGTCTATGAACGCGAAGCGCTGATCGTGCCGCACAACGATCCCAGGCGCTTCGCCGACCTGCTCTCGATCGACGCGATCGACGCGCGCATCGCCGGACATGATCTCCGCGCAGGCGATATCGACCTCGCGAACGCGGCCAATCCGGTCGACCGGGAAAAATACATCGGCTCCGATGGCCTCGCCGATCGCGGCGTGATCGCGCGCGAATATCAGCTCGGCTCCACCATCATCCTGCAGCAATTGCACGAAGCCGATGAGCGGCTCGCCGCCTTCACGCGGCGCGTCGAGGACGTGTTCTCCTGCCACGTGCAGACCAACATTTATCTCACGCCGCCCTCCGCGCAGGGCTTTCGCACGCATTACGACAATCACGACGTGTTCGTACTGCAGGTCGAAGGCAAGAAGCATTGGCGGCTGTACGACGTGCCGGTGTCCGCGCCCTATCGCGGCGAAGGCTTCAGCGCCAAGACGCATCCGGCGGGCGAACTGAAGCAGGAATTCACGCTCGAGGCCGGCGATTGCGCCTACGTGCCGCGCGGCATGATGCACGACGCGCAAACCGCGGGCGATGGGCCGAGCCTTCACATCACCGTCGGCCTCATCGTGAAGACGTGGGCCGATCTGATGCTCGAAGCGGTCTCCGAAGTCGCGCTCGCGCATCCAGGGTTTCGCCAGAGCTTGCCGCCCGGCTTTGCGCGCAACGGTTTTGACCGCGCCGCCGCGCAAGCGCATTTCACGGCGCTCGCCAAAGCCATCGCGTCCGATGCGCAGATGGACGCCGCGTTCGATCTGATGGTCGACGGCTACATCCGCTCACGCGCGCCCGACAATCGCTTCGCCATCGTCGATGCGGCGCGCCCTATCACGCCGGCGGATCGCTTCGCGCTGCGCGGCATGACGCCCTGGCGCATGGCTGACGATGAAGACAATCTCGTGCTGATCGCACCCGGCGGCGACCTCGACTGCAAGCCCACCGAACGCGCCGCGATCGAGCGCGCGCTCTCTGGCGCTGCGTTTACGCAAGCAGATTTGCCCGAAGGGGCCGAGCCCGATCTCCTGCAGCGCCTGCTCGCGTTCGGCCTCGTGGCGCGCGTCTAAGCGCTACTTCATTCCCGCGCGCTTTTTGAAGCCGCCATGCGCGGCGTGACAGAGCGCGATCGCGAGCGCATCGGCCGCATCCGCGCTCACATCACCCGCCGTTGGCAGCAAGCGCCGCACCATGAACGCGACTTGCGTCTTATCCGCCTGCCCGTTGCCGACGAGCGCCTTCTTGATCGTCGCGGGCGCATATTCCGCAACGGGGAGCGACGCGCGCGCGCAGCTCGCGAGCGTCACGCCGCGCGCTTGCCCAAGCGCGAGCGCGGCGCGCGCGTTGGAATTCACGAACGTTTCTTCGATCGCCGCTTCATGCGGCCGTTGCGCTTCAACGACGGCGGCGAGTTCTTCCAGCAAAATTGCAAGGCGCTCGGCGAGCGACAGATCCGTGCGCGGCTTGATCACGCCATGCGCCACGTAAGAGAGCCGCGCGCCTTCGCTCACGATCACGCCCCA
>CAZXNY010000085.1:0-4256 GCA_964642205.1 uncultured Caulobacteraceae bacterium | reverse complement strand
GCGAGTCGCGCCGTCATCGTCACGTAGAGCGTCCAGAACAGGTTGTTGGCTTCCAGGATGTGGCTTTCGCTCAAGGTGTAGAGCGTGAACGCCGCAAGAAACGCCGGCGCCCACAGCCCCGCGACCGGATCGGCCAACGCGCTCAGCGCGCGCCGCGCTGTCGCGAGATATTGCACGATGAAGAGCCCAACGCCGAGCAGTCCCATGCCGAGCGCAAGCTCGAGCCAGCCATTGTGCGCGCTCGGCACCATCCATTCGGTCGCTTGGCGCACGTAATAGGCTGGCCCGTCTTCCGGCAGCCAGAATGCGTAATAGCCGTAGCCAAGCCACGGCCGCGCTTCGACGGCGTGCTCGCTCGCGGTCCAGATATCGGTGCGCCCGGTGAACGTCATGTCGCGCCCGATCAGCGCGACGAGTGCGTCCGGCGCGAGCAAGATCAGGGATGCCGCGATGATGCCGACAACGGAAATCCCGGTGACGACCGCAAGCGCCGCCATCGGCCCGCGCCGCGCGATCACGCCAAACGCAATCACGCCCATGCCCATCAGCGCGCCCATGAGCGATGTCTTCGATGTCGACATCAGCACCATGAAGAACGCCGCGAGCGCAACGCCCGCCCACAATCGCTTCCCCGTCGCGAGATACGCGGCAAGGCCGATCGGCGCGCCAAGCGCCATGATCCCGCCCATCGTGTTCTTGTGCGTCCAAAGCCCGTTCCAGGCGCCGGGGTGCGTCGCCGTCGCCACGCCGATCGCGGGCGTGGCGACCGAGAGCACGAACGAGCCCGCGATCATCACGATCCAGGCGATGCAGAACACTTCAAACAGCCGGCGCCATTCGTAGCGCCACGCCAAGTAGAGACCGAACGCCATCGTCAGCGCGAGCCACACGACGCGCCGCACCGTCGCGCTCGCATCGATCGACCAGAGCGCGGAGATAAGCGCGAGCCCGACGAGCGACCACAACAGCGGCGTCGCCGCGATCGCGGCTCCCGCGCGGCGCGCATCGCGCCAGATCGCCCAGCCGAGAAACGCATAGACCGGCGCCCACGCGGCGCGCGCATAGCCCGGCACGTCCACCAGCCCTTGCGATTGCGCGACGGCGGCGAACAGCGGCTCCGAGCATTGCACCAGGCAGAGCGCCGCGAGCGCCATTTCCCAGCGCCCCGCCGGCGCCAAAGCGCGCGCGGAGGTCACGGATGTGGAAACAGGAACGGCGGCGCCCATTGGCGCGACCATCGCCCCGCCCGATTGCCAAAGGGTTAGAAAAGTCCGCGCGCCCTCTCCCCCTTGAGGGGGAGAGCGTTCGCGTCACGCCCGTGTGACCAAGCGGCGGCGCCCGCGGCGTTTGCACTTGCTCCCGGCGCGCCCTAAACCGCCCGCTCTCCCGAGCCGAAATCCCAAATGACCAAAGATCGCGCCGCACAGATCGAGAATGGGCTGGCTGTCGCCAAGACGCTGGCCGAGGCCCTGCCCTTTATCCAGATCTATGACCGCGAGACCGTGGTCGTGAAATATGGCGGCCACGCCATGGGAGATGTTGAAACCGCAAAGAAATTTGCGGCCGATGTCGTGCTCCTCAAGCTCGTCGGCATCCATCCGGTGGTGGTTCATGGCGGCGGGCCGCAAATCAGCCGCATGCTCGACAAAGCGGGCGTCAAATCTGAGTTCGTGGACGGGCTGCGCGTAACCGACGCCGCGACGATGGAAGTCGCCGAGATGGTGCTGTCGGGCAGCGTCAACAAAGAGCTGGCGCACCTCGTGACCTCCGCGGGCGCGGAAGCGGACGTCCGGGGCGTCGGGCTTTCCGGCAAGGACGCGCGCCTCATCACCGTCGAAAAAGCCCGCCGCACCAAGAAAGACCCGGACAGCCTGATCGAGCAGGTCGTCGATCTTGGGTTCGTCGGGGACGTGAAGCACGTCGATCCGACGCTGATCCAAGCGCTGATCAACGCGCCGGAAGATTATATTCCCGTCATCGCCCCCATCGGCGTAGCCGAGGACGGCGCAACCTATAACATCAACGCAGATACGGCTGCGGGGGCGGTCGCGGGCGCATTGGCCGCCAAGCGGTTTGTGTTGCTCACGGATGTGCCGGGCGTGCTCGATGCCGACAAGAATCTGATCCGCCAGATGACGAAGGCCGAAGCGCTGGACCTCATCAAGACGGGCGTCGCCTCAGGCGGGATGATCCCAAAACTCGAAACCTGCATCGCCGCGCTCGACGCTGGCGTTGAAGCCGCGGTCATCCTCGATGGCCGCCAACCGCACGCCCTGCTGATGGAATTGTTCACGGATCATGGCGCCGGCACGCTCATTCAATAAGTTCGGCTTCGCGCTCGCCGCGTTTTTCCTGCTGCTGCTCGCAGCGGGCGCCGCCGTCGCGCAGCAAGCGCGCCGCCCGCCGCCGAACGGCTGGCAGCTTTGCAACGAAACCAGTTACGTGCTCGAAGCCGCCACCGGCCGGCCCGATGGGCGCGCAATTGTTGTTCAAGGCTGGGTGCGCTTGCGTCCGGGCGAATGCCGGCTCGCGATCGCCGCACCCCTCGCGCGCGGCACGCACTATCTCTATGCCCGCACCTCGCCCGCGCATCGCGGCGGGCGGCGGCAATGGGGCGGCGACGCGAATGTCTGCGTCGATCCCGGCAACAGCTTCACGATCGAGAACCCGCCGCAATGCGGGCCGATGGGCCTTGAAGAGCGCCGCTTCCGCCGTGTGCAGATCAACCGGCGCGAAAGCTGGCGCACGAGCTTTGCCGAAGCGCAGCCCTACACCAACGCGCGCGCACAAGCGGCGGGTTTGCAGCGCCTGCTGCTCGACGCCGGTTATGAAATTCGCGAAGGCCGCTCTGGCGTGGACTCGCGCCAAGTGTCCGCCGCGATCGCGCAGTTTCGCGCGTCGGCGCGCCTTGCGCCGAACACGGGCCAAGATGGCTTGGTGGACGCGCTCGAAAGCGCCGCGCGCCGCCGTTCGGATCAACTTGGGCTCACGTTCTGCAATCGCACACGCGCGCGCATTTGGACGGCCGTCGCGCGCAGGCGCGGCGACGGATGGGAAAGCCGCGGCTGGTGGCCGATCGGCGCAGGCGGTTGCGTGCGCACGATCGATGAGCCGCTGATCCAGGAATTTTACTACATTCACGCCACGATGGAGACGCCGGAAGGCGATCGCGTGCTCGGCGCGGGCGGCGAAGCGTTCTGCGTGAGCCCGGCGCGCTTTGCGGTGCTCGGCCGGGAACGGTGCGCCGATCGCTATTACGACACGGCGTTCTTCTCCAAGATCACGATGGCGGGCCGCCCAGGACTCGTCGTTGAATTTTCCGAGCGCGAGTTCCTGCCGCCAGGCGAACGGCCGCGCATCGTGCAATCGCAATCGCGCGAAGCCGATACGGTCGCTAACGATCAGGTGCGTCCGGAAATCCGCCGCCCGCCCGCGCCCGCGGCCGCGCCGCCCGAGCGCGCCGTGCAACCGCAACCGACGGCTTTGCGCGGGCAATGAACCCGGCCTTCGCGCATGTCGATTGCTGGGTGTTCGATCTCGACAACACGCTCTACCCGGCCACCGGCCCGATCTGGGATTCCATCGGCGTGCGGATGACAGCCTATGTGATGCGCGCGACAGGTTTGCCGCAGGCTGAAGCCTACGCGCTGCAAGAGCGCTATCTGCTCGATCACGGCGCGACGATGGTCGGGCTTGTCGAGCACCACGCCGTCGATCCGCATCACTTTCTCGCCGACGTGCACGACATCGATTTCTCGATCGTGGCGGAAGATCATGAACTGCGCGATCTTTTGAACGCGCTCCCGGGGCGGCGCATCGTATACACCAACGGCGCCGAGAAATACGCGCGTAACGTGCTCGCGCGCCTCGGCGTCGCGGAAGCGTTCGACGACGTGTTCGCGATCGACAATGCCGATCTCTTCCCGAAGCCCCGCCGCGAAAGCTTCGACCGGCTGATCGCGCGCTATGCGATCGAGCCCGCCCGCTCCGTGATGGTCGAAGATACGCCCCGCAACCTCGTGCCCGCGCACGAGCTTGGGTTCAAAACCGTGCTCATCCATCCCGAGCACGCCGCCGATTGGCCCGAGCACATCCACCACGCCACCGATTGCGTGAAAGCGTTCCTGCGCGGCGTGCTGACCTGACTCTCCCCCTCCCTTGAGGGGAGGGGTTAGGGGTGGGGGTGAAACTCAGCGATGCGTGAATAGCGAACCTCGATGCGCCGCGAGCGCTCCAAAGTCGGGATTCTCCCCACC
>CAZXNY010000084.1:1161-9693 GCA_964642205.1 uncultured Caulobacteraceae bacterium | reverse complement strand
CGTCCATCTTGTTGACGATCGTGAGATCGAACTCGTCGAGGATCGCCGATTGCGCGATGTGCCAGGCGAGGTCGGGATGGCCCTCCACAACCGGCACCGGCCGCGGGCCCCAGCCTTCGTCGGCCGGTTGAAAGCTCTCGGCGCACCCGATTGCGAATGTCGGGATCAGCTCCAGCGAAAACGCCGAAGCGTGATCGTTGTAAACGAGGATGACGACATCCGGCTTTTCCGCCGCGATCCACTCTTTCGAGCGCTCGTAGCCCGCGAACACCTTCTGCCAATACGGCTCGCCCGCCTTGCCGTTGTCGAGCGCCGCGCCGATCGCCGGCACGTGCGAGGTGGCGACGCCCGCGACCAGCCTAGCCATCGCCGCGCTCCTTCTTGCTGCGATTGCCTTCGACCGAGCGCCCGCCCGCGAGCATCATATCGGCGTACTCCTGCTGCGTGACGCCGCTCATCTTCGCCGCGATCTGCTGAAACGAGAGCCCGTCGGTCGCCGCGATCTTCGAGGTGAAATAGATATTGCCGCCCAGCGCGATCATGCCGTTCCAATCGCGCTTCAGCACGCTCTCGCGCTGCGCCTCGCTCATCGGAAAGCGCTGGAGATACGCCGCTTCGTCCGCCTTGAACGCTTCGCGGTTCTCCGCCTTCATCAGCGACATGCAGAACATGTTGAGGTGATAGCCCGCGCGCGAGCGGCGCGCGTCGAACACAGTCGTCCCGGGAATGTCGTCATAATCGGGCGCGTCAGCCATGATCAGCGCTCCCAGTACAAATTCATCGGATTATCCACCAGGAGCTTGCGCTGCAGCGCTGGCGTCGTTGCGATCTTCGGGATGAAATCCACCAGTTTGCCGTCATCGGGCGCATGCGTCGTCATGTTGGGATGCGGCCAGTCCGTGCCCCAGAGCACGCGATCGGGAAATTCCTCCGCGATGCGCCGCGCGAACGGAACGACATCCGCATACGCATCCGGCCCGGTCTTCGAGAGCCGCTCCGGGCACGTCACCTTCGACCAGAAATTCGGATGCTCGGCCATCAGCTTCACGAACAGCTCGAACTCCGGCCCATCGACGGGCTTTGTCACATCCGGCCGGCCCATGTGATCGACCACGACGAGCGTCGGCAGCGCGGTGAAGAAATCCCAGAGCTCCGGCAGCTCCTGGGCCTCGAAATAGATCACGATATGCCAGCCGAGCGGCTTGATCCGCTGGGCGATCTCCACCAACTCGTCGCGCGGCAGCGCATCGACAAGGCGCTTGACGAAGTTGAACCGCACGCCCCGCACGCCCGCCGCATCCAGCGCGCGCAGCTCCGCATCGCTCACCGAACGCTTCACGGTCGCCACGCCCTTGGCCCGCCCTTCGCTATCGTTCAGCGCATCGACGAGCGCGCGATTGTCCGCGCCGTGGCACGTCGCCTGCACGATCACGTTCTTATCGAACCCGAGATAATCGCGAAGCGCCCAGAGCTTTGCTTTCGGCGCATCGCACGGCGTGTATTTGCGCTCGGGCGCGTACGGAAATTCATCGCCAGGCCCGAAAACGTGGCAATGCGCATCCACCGCGCCCGGCGGCGGCTTGAACGCGGGCTTCGAGGGGTTCGGATGATATTCGATCCACCCTTTGTCCATTGGAAACGTGCTCGATTGCGCGGCGGCCATGTTCAGCGCCCCTGCGCTTTCAGGATCGCATCGAGCCGGGGATAGACGCGCCGCGCATTGCCGCTGAACACGAGCTGCTTATCCCCATCCGGGATTTTCAGCGCATCGATGTAGCGCTTGGTGTCGTCGAAATAGTTTCCCGTCTCCGGATCGATCCCGCGCACGGCGCCCACCATTTCCGAGCCGAACAGGATGTTCTCGATCTCGATCACCTCGAACAGAAGATCGATGCCCGGCTGGTGATAGACGCACGTATCGAAATAGACGTTCTTCATCACATGCGTCTTGAGCGCCGGGCGCTTCAGCATGTCCGCCAGCCCCCGGTAGCGCCCCCAATGATAGGGCACCGCCCCGCCGCCATGCGGGATCACGAACCGCAGCGTCGGGAAATCCTTGAACAGATCGCCCTCGATGAACTGCATGAACGCGGTCGTGTCCGCGTTGATGTAGTGCGCGCCGGTCGCGTGGAAATTCGGGTTGCAAGAGGCCGAGACGTGGATCATCGCCGGCACGTCCAGCTCGGCCATCTTCTCGAAGAACGGATACCAGTGCTTGTCCGTCAGCGGCGGCGCCGTCCAATGCCCGCCAGAGGGATCGGGGTTCAGGTTGCACCCCACGAAGCCCAGCTCCGTGACGCAGCGCTCGAGCTCGGCGATCGAGTTTGCGATCGGCACGCCGGGCGATTGCGGCAGCTGGCATACGCCCACGAAATTCTGCGGATAAAGATCGACGACGCGCTTGATCAGATCGTTGCTGATGCGCGTCCACTCCTGCGACACGCGCTCATCGCCCTGATGATGCGCCATCGCCGAAGCGCGCGGCGAAAACAGCGTCACGTCCGCGCCGCGTTCGCGCTGCAGCTTCAGCTGGTTCTCTTCGATCGTCGCACGGATGTCGTCGTCCGAGATGGCCTTCAGCGAAGCGCGCGGCGCCGACGCATCCTTGAACGCAGCCAATTGCGCGTCGCGAAAGTCCTGCAGCGCCTTCGGCGCCGTCGTGTAGTGGCCGTGGCAGTCGATAATCATCCCTATCCGGCCTCTCCGGGCGGCTCGCGCAATTAGGACGTATTACATACTATTATCCCGCCAAAGCAAGTCCGGCGGTCTTAACTAGGCAAACGCGACCGGATCGCGTCCAGCATGGCCCCGAACCCATCTTCCGCAAGCGCCGCCTTCTGCCCGGCCGCCCAATCCTGCCGCTCGGCGATCGAGGCCGTCATCAGCGGATCAAGCCCCGCCTCCGCAACCGTCCGCGCACTCTCGCGCATCTCTTCCGCGCGCCGCGTGCCGTGCTCCAGCGCGCGCGAGATCATGTAGCGCGCGAGCTTCTCCCAATCGCCGACCGGCAAGAGATCGGAGAGCGAAGCCAGCACCTCCTTCTCCACGCCATGCGCGCGCGCCGTGAGCATGCTTTCGATCAAGAGCGCCTCGATGCCCTTGATCATCACGCTTCGGCACATCTTCGTCGCCGAAGCGCGCCCCACGGTGTTGGAGTAGAGTTCCGCATCGAAGCCCATCGTCTCGGCGCGCTCGAGGAACGCCGCCGCATGCGGCCCGCCGAGCAGCATCGGCGAAGCGATGCGTTTGGGCGGAAACGGCGTCATCACCGCCGCTTCGACATAGCGCCCACCCGCCTCGTCGACGATCGCGGCGGCCTGTTGCTTCATGCCCGGCGAGGCGGAGTTGAGATCGAGATAGAACGCGCCGCTCTCCAGCCCGCCCGCCGCCGCGCGCGCTGCGTCGAGATCGCTCGCCGCCGTCACCGCCGAAATCACCAATTCCGCGCCGCGCACCGCATTCACCGCATGCACGCCTGCACGCACAGGCAGGCGCGAGAGCGCGCGGCTCGGCGCAGAGTCCGGATCGGCGAACAGAATGTCGTAGACGGCGATCTCGCTGACGCCCGCTTCCGAAAGGTCCGCCGCCAGGATTTGCCCGACTTCCCCGAACCCGATCAGCGCGACGCGTGCGAAGCTCATCCAACACCGCTCCAAACGGACGCGGGAACGTAAACCTCCCCGCGCATCAGCCGGCGCGCCGTCCGGAGCAGCGCCGACCGCTTCACCTTAACTGCGCCTGCTTCGAGGGTTACGTCCATCGCCACGGTAAAGAACCCGGTCGGGTGCTCGACCTCAAGGCTCGTCACAGCCTCCACGTCCTTGATCCCCGCAACCTGCGCCGCCACCGAGCCAGGCGTCACGCACGCCGTCGCCACGCTCACGGCGCCAAACACACCGATCGCTTCATGCACGCGGTGCGGAATGAAATTCCGCGTGCAGATCGCCCCGCCAGCACGCGGCGGCGCCACCAGGCACATCTTCGGCACGTTCTTCTTCGTCACATCGCCCAGATTCATGCGCGGGCCGATCTTGAGCCGGATCGCCTCGACGCGCGCCTTGAGCGCGCCGTCCGCCTCCAGCTCTTCCGGCGTTTCATACCCCGTCTTTCCAAAGTCGGCGGCCCGCATCACCACCACGGGCATGCCGTTGTCGATTGCCGTCAACGCCACGCCATCGACCTCATCAACGACGTTTCCAGTAGGCAGCAGCGCCCCGCATGATGAACCAGCAACGTCGAGAAAATCTGTCGGGATCGGCGCCGCCGTTCCGGGCACGCCATCGATCTTCGCGCCGCCATCGTACCGCACACGCCCGCCCGGCGTTTGCACCGCCGCGACCGCGACGCTCTTGGTATTGACCATGTGGATGCGCACGTCTGTCACGCCACCCTGCGCGCGCACCAGCCCTTCCTCGATCGCGAACGGCCCCACGCCCGCGAGCATGTTGCCGCAATTCTGGCTCGTATCGACGCGCGCTTCGTCCACCACCACTTGCAGGAAGAGATAATCGACATCCGCATCCGGCCGCGAAGGCGGGCCGACGATGGCGATCTTGCTCGTCAGCGGATGGGCGCCGCCGACGCCATCGATCTGCCGCACGTCGGGCGAGCCCATCGCCGCAAGCAGCACCGCATCGCGCGTCGCTTCGTCCGTCGGCATATCGCGCGCGAGAAAATAGAGCCCCTTCGAAGTGCCGCCGCGCATCAGCGTCGCTGGAATCGCCGTTTGCATGGCTTACTCTTCCGGCGGCGCGTCGACGTACTTCAGCCCCTTCTCCGCCAGTCGCTCGCGGAACTTGTAATAGTCGAGCCCCAGCATCCCCTTCTTGAACGCCGCGCGGCTCTCGGCCTCTCTCGCGACTCGGTCCTTCGCGCCCGCCAGCGTCTTGGCTGCATCCTTCTTGCGCACGACGCAGACGCCATCGTCATCGGCCACGATGACGTCGCCTGGATTGATCAGCGCGCCCGCGCACACCACCGGCACGTTCACGTTCGCAAGCGTCTCCTTCACCGTGCCCTGCGCATAAACGCACTTCGACCACACCGGAAACTTCATCTCCTCAAGGTCCGCGACGTCCCGCACGCCCGCATCGATGATGAGCCCCCGGACGCCGCGCGACATCAGCGACGTCGCCAGCAGATCGCCGAAATAGCCAACGTCGCTGAACGACGTCGGCGCCACGACCATGATGTCGCCCGGCTGGCATTGCTCGACCGCGACATGGATCATCCAATTGTCGCCGGGCGGAACTTCCACCGTCACCGCCGTGCCCGCGATGCGTGCGCCCTTCCACACCGGGCGCATGTAGGGCGCCAGCAAGCCGATGCGCCCTTGCGCTTCGTGCACCGTCGCGACGCCATATTCCGCCAGCGCATCGCGCACGCCCGCGTCCGCCCGCTTGATGTTTTGCACCACGACCGCCACGCGCCGCCTCCATTCGTTCGTCTTGCATACGAATAGCCGGGCGCGGACGAAAGCGCCAGCTATCCCGCGATCGGCGCAGATCCGCGCCGGTATTGCCGCAGCCCGAGTTCGAACAGCGCCCACGCGACCACGGCGTAGCCAAGCGCGCCCGCCGCGACGGCCGCAACCGTCTCCACGCGCGGATCGCGCAGCATCGCCACCGGCGTAAGCACCACAAAGCCAGCGGGCAGCACCGTGTAGGCGATGACTTGCGTCGCGCCTTTGAAGATCGAGCCGGGATACGAACTCATCAGGATCAGAAAATCCGTCAGGTCGCGCGCAAAGCTGCGCGCGCCGGCGAACCAGAACGCCATGCTCGCGAACGAAACGCCAGCGGACACATAGACCGTGAGCCCCGCGAGCAGCGCGAACGCAACGAACGGCAGATCGCTCCACGAAAGCCCCGCAGCGAACGCAAGCAAGATGAGCCCGTTCACAAAGTCGCCCCAGCCGCTCGCGATCGTCTCGCGCGCGAGCAGACGCGGCAGAATGGGTTTGGGCTGCGTCAAGAGCACGTCCGTCTCGCCGCGCAGGATCGTCGCGGCCATGTCGCGATAGCCGCCGAATGCGACACCCGAGGCGCCCACGATCGTCATGATCAGCCCAAGCAGCAGCGCGACATCCTGCAGCTGCCATCCGCCCACGCTGCGAAAGCCCGCGAAGAACAGGAACCACAACAGCAGGAAGAAGAGGTTGTTCACCAGCATCCCGCCGGCCTGCAGGAAGAAGTTCGTGCGGTCCGCGAACGCCATGCGGTTGGCGGCGATGGTCTGCGCCCAATACGTGCTCAACATCTCACCCTCCTTCCCGCAACAAGCGCGCAAGCCCCGCGCGCCACACGCTCGCGCACGCAAACGCCAGAACGACAAGCCACAGAGCGGCCCAGCCAAGTCCTTGCGCGAACAAGTCCGTGCTCGGATCGAGCGTCATGTAGCCCGCGTAGAAAATGTGCGCCGCGAACGGCGTGACCAGGCAAATGCGCTCCAGCCAATCGGGATAGAGCGTCACCGGCGCAAAGAGGCCGCCGAACAGAAACATCATCTTCTGCACGACCATCAGCACCGGCAGCACGCGCCGTATCCAGAACGCGCAGAGCCCAATCAGCGCATAGAGCAACACGCCGATCGCACCGCCGAGCACGCCCAGCACCGCCACGCCCGCAAACACGTTCGCATCCGGAGACGCGCGCCCCGAGAGCGCCAGCATCGCGAGCCCCGTCGCGCCCAGCGCCGCGAGCCGCACGAGCATGCCGCCGAACGCCTCGAACACTTTCTGCGTCACGTAAGAGCACGGCCGCGTCAGGTGCGGCTCAAGCGCGCCGGAGCGGATGTCGTCCTCCAGCCGCAGATGCACGCTTACGATCGACAGCGTGATCCATTCGGTCACGCCCACATAAATCGCGAGCCCGCCTTCAGGCAGCGACACGAGATGGAGGCCGCTCGCGCGCTCGGCCCACACCGTGTCCCACAGCGCGCCAAACACGGCCATGATCAGCACGTAGAAGAGACAGCGCCCCATCAGCACCGGCCACGCCGCGATCGTTTGGCGCGCGCCAAAACCAAGCGCCGCCAACGCGACGCCCGTCTCCGAACGCAGATCGCCCAGCACGCCGCGCGGCGCGCGATCAGTTTGCGCGAGCGACATGCTGGTAAATCTCATGGACCACCTCCTCCATCGGAGGATCCTCGATCGTCACGTCCTCGATGCCGCCCTGCGCGAGCGCTGCCTGGATCACCGCATCGACACGCGCGACCTTGGTCTCGACCTCGAACACGGATGTGTGCGGCTCGCTCGGCCGGCGCGTCACGCCCGGCATGTCGAGCACGACCGATACCGCCTGCGACTGCAGCGTCACGACCTTGCGGCCCAAGAACTGCCGGCGCAGCTCCACCGTCGGCTCATCCACGACGATCCGCCCTTCGTTGATGACGATCACGCGTTCGCACACCAGCTCGATGTCGCGCGTATCGTGCGAGGTGAGCAGCACCGTCTGCCCCTCCGCGCGCGCCTGCTCGCGAATGAAGTCGCGGATCGCGGCTTTCGCGGTGACGTCGAGACCGATCGTCGGTTCGTCCAGGAACAGCAGCGCGGGCGCGTGCAGCAAGCTCGCCGCGATCTCGCACCGCATGCGTTGACCAAGGGACAAACGCTGCACCGGCTGATCGATGAACGCGCCAAGCGAGAAGCGCGAAGCCAGATCATCCATCCGCCGCGCGAACGTCGCAACGTCGATGTCGTAGATGCGCCGCAACAGCGCGAAGGAATCCCGCGCCGGCAATTCCGGCCAGAGCTGCGAGCGCTGCCCGAACACGACGCCGATGCGATACGCAAGCTGGCGCCGCTCGCGCCACGGCGTCAGCCCCAGCACGCGCGCTTCCCCGCTCGTCGGCTCCAGAATGCCCGAGAGCATCTTCAGCGTCGTCGATTTGCCCGCCCCGTTCGGCCCGATGATCGCGACGAGCTCGCCTTCGCGCACATCGAATGAGACGCCCGCGACGGCGTCGATCAGCTGATAATCCGGTGAAATGAGGGACGAGAGCCCGCCCCAAACGCCCTTCTTCCGCTTAGTGTAGCGGTACTGCTTCCGGAGATTTTGGATTTGCAGAACGGGCGGCATCGGCTTGGCTCAGGATCGAAGTTGGAAGGAAATTGCGCGGCGATGATTTGGCGTACGGATGTGCGGATACATTGGCCGCTTCGGTGAGAAGCGGCGCAAAGCCCATGCACATCTGCCAAATCTGGCCCGACATTTCCGTTCCAATTCCTGGTTTCGGAACCGATGAAGAGCGCGCTGCGTACCGAAGTTCACGCGCGCCAGCAACACTTTTCGCGCTTTCGCGTTAGGAGATCGCCATGTCCGCCCGCATCGACGCCGCCGAACGCCTTATCCGCGCCTCACCGCAAGCGATCTACGACGCGCATGTGAACGCCGATCAACTCGCCGCGTGGCGCCGCCCAGAAGGCATGCATGCGCGCGTCGAACACTTCGATCCGCGCCCTGGCGGGCGCTATCGCATGGCGCTGATCTACGATGATCCCAGCGCCGCTGCCGGCAAAACCACCGCGAG
>CAZXNY010000084.1:0-1061 GCA_964642205.1 uncultured Caulobacteraceae bacterium | reverse complement strand
GAAGCGCCTACTTTGCCTTCGCGGTGAGGAAGAGCATCCCCGAATAGCCGCTGCGCACTTCTTCTTCGACAACGCCAATCGGCGCGATCGCGATATCGGTCGCAACGTCCGCAAACGCCGCACGCAAGCTCTCTTCGGAAATCGAAAGCGCTGGAAACGAGGTCTCCGCCACGACGTAGCCCTTCGAGCCCGCGAGGAACGCCGCAGCCAGAACGCCGCCGGGCCGCACCGCGCCCGCGAACGCGCGGCACGCGCGCTCGAACTCTTCCTGCTGTTCCGTGATGCTTTCGGCGCAGAAGAACATCGTCGCCGCATCCCAGCGGCGCTTGGGCAGATCGAAGATCGAGCCCTGCACCACGTTCGCGCGCAAACGCAGCGCGGACGTCGGATCGTCCTCCAACGTCTCGGGCGCGTAGCCCTTGCGCACCTCGTCCCAGAAGTGCGGCCACGGCTCGCGCAGCTTCGCGAGTTGCAGCTCGGTCTTCAGCCAATCGATGTTGGCTTGAGAATATTCGAACGCCGTCATTTGCGAAGCGCGCGGCAACGCGGCGAGCAGCGGAAAGAGGTTCGGCCCGGTGCCGACATCGAGCGCCTGCCCGCCCGGGATCATGCCCTTCAGCGCGGCCGCCGTGCGGCGCACGACCTCGTCATCGTCCGGATGTGGATCGGCGTAATAGTGCTGGACGTAGGATTCCGGATCGAACTCGGACCAATCATAGTCAGCGTTGCTGGCGGGCGCGGTTGTCATGGGGCGCGAGCATGCGCTGCGTCGCCCTAAAACACAAAGTCACGGGTGCGTTGAGCGCCTAGCTCTGCCAGCTTAGCCCTGTTCGACCGAGCGGATCAGCTTGCGGCGGCGCGCCGGCTCTTCGCCGCCCTCGCGCGCGGCCTCCGCAAACGAAACGGTCAGCGGCGCGATCTCTTCAGGCGGCACGGGCCGCGAGAAGTAATAGCCCTGGATCTCGTTGACGCCCGCGAGCGTCAGGATCGAGGCTTCGGCTTCCGTCTCCACGCCTTCGGCGACGACGTCCATGCCAAGCCCGCGGCCGATTGTGACCACC
>CAZXNY010000083.1:0-9976 GCA_964642205.1 uncultured Caulobacteraceae bacterium | reverse complement strand
GCCGAGATCAGCATCGGCCCCATCACCGGGCTCTTGAAAGAGTAGGCGAGCCCTTCCTTCAAATCGTCGATCGCTGACTGAAGCGTGCCGCCGCGCTTCTCAGGCCGCGGCGTCCGTAACAGCAGGGCAACGAGCGAGGCGGCAATCAGCACGCCCGCTTGCAGCAGCAAGAACGGAGCGGGATCGGAGCCGGCCGAGCGCGCGACGACGATGCCGCCAATCTGCGCGCCGATCTGGACAGACGTGGTCATTGCAGCGGCGGTGGCAATCGAGGGAGCGCCGCCCAGCGCCGCGACGCGCTCAACCACGCCGTTGAGCGCAGAGTCGCGCGCAGGCCCCAGGAGCGCCGCGCAAGAGCCGACCATCACCGCGTAGACCATCAGAAGCGAATAGGTGAGCGCCCCCGCGTACAGCACGAAGGCGAGCGCCGCCGACGCCGCCGCGATCCCTGCTTGGAGCCACGCGAGCGTCAGTCCCGCGCGAACGCGCTCCGCCAATAAGCCGCCGACCAGCAAAAGCGCGAACATCGGCGCCGAAAGCGCCGTCTGTGCGAGACCGACTTGCTCGGGCGATTCGCGCAGCACGAACGTGACGAGCGATGGGAACAGCACGAACTGCAGCCCGAACGCAAAAAAGTAGAGGCCGATCAGGGCGTAATAGACCAGGAGCTCGGAGCCGGCAGGCCGCCGAAGCAGTTTTGTCACTGCGCGCCTCCCCAGGCCGATTGCTTCCCGTTCGCCAGGGAGCGGCCCGGCTTGTTTATGCGAGATTAACGCGGCGCGTGGTCACGTCCACGCCAATGCCTGCGCAGCCCATGCCTGAGGCGGCTCCCGCGCCCCTGGAGCTGACGGACGCTGTCCGGGCGGAAGCGCGCGCCTCGGTTGTAGGGCGTTTGTCGGAAATCGTCTCATGGCCCGAGAGCCGCATCCCGCTTTACGAGCGCCAGCTGGCGGCGGACCTGCTGATTGGGCTGCTGCGTACATCGAGCGTCGAGCTGCGGATGCGCTGCGCGTTGGGGCTGGCCCGCATCCAGGACGCGCCAAAGGCGCTTCTCCGATATCTTTCGCGCGACGAGATCGCGGTCGCCGGTCCGCTGATCGAGAATGGCGTCGGGTTTGACGATTCCGATCTCATCGCCATCGTGCGCGGCGGGGTGAGCGCGCACTGGCAATTGGTGGCGCGCCGGCGCGGCCTGACAGAGCCAGTTACGGACGTGTTGTTACAGACCGGTGATCTGATCGTCACCGAAGCGCTGCTGCGCAACAATTTCGCGCGCCTTTCCTCGCAAGGGATTGAGTTGATCGTGACGCGCTCGCGGCAGGCCTCGCATCTCGCGAGCCTTCTGACGCAACGCCCCGAGCTTCGTCCCTCCGAGGCGCTGATCCTGTTCTGGTGGGCCGATTTTCCAGCCCGCGTTCAGATTCTCCGGCGTTTTGCGGTCGATCGCAGCGTGTTGATCGAAGAACTAGGCGAGAGTTTCAAGATTGCTGCGCGCGAAGGCTGGGCCGATGCCGAAGCGCGCAAGGCCCTCCAGGTTGTCGAACGGCGCCAGCGCAACCGCGCGGCGGCAGAGAAGAGTGTGTTTGGATCGTTGGAAGGCGCGATCCAGGCGGCCGAGAGCGGCGCCGATCAACACATGATGGACGAGATCGCCTTCATGGGCGGCATCAAGCCCGCCACGGCCGCGCAGATCTTTGCCGATCCGGGCGGCGAGGCGATTGCGGTGTTCGCAAAATCCGTTGGTCTGAAGCGGCCGATGCTGATCTCGCTTTGGCGTGCGCTGCAGCGGCCTGCGGGTGATCCCGAACAGACCAACAATCCGCTTGGCCGCACGCTCTACGTGTTTGACACTTTGGCGACGGCGAAGGCGCAAACGGTGCTGCGCTACTGGAATTGGTCGTTCACCGCCGATGTCGGCCGCATCAACGATGCAACGTTCGTGGATGAGCTCGATCCGCCCACGGCGCGCCGTAACGCACAATTGTTGTTTCGACGCGGCAACTAGGCAATTCCGCTGAGCTGGGGCGCCGCGTTCGGCTGGCGAATCCCTGCCCCCAACGCTAAGACGCGGCACGCCCGCACGCGGTTCGCGAGGGGAGCCCGTCATGCTGCATGTCGCCGCTTTGGTCGCGGGCCTCGCAGGCCTGTGGATAATTCTGGCTTGGACCGCCAGTCCAGCTGCTCCGGCGGCTGAACTCCTTGCTGCAGGCGTTTTCGTTGCGGTGCTGACAGCGCTGTGGACAGCGCGCCTTGGCGGAGTCGATCGCGAAAGCGCGCCGCATTGGCGCGTGCTGCGGTTAGCGCCGCTCTTCATGCGGCGCATTTCCGCGACGCTGCAAGGCGCGGGCGCGGCCGCGCGCGCGGCGATCGCAGCGGATGTCACGTTGCGTCCAGCGCTCGTGCGCATCCGCACGCGTCGTCAGAGCGATGCGTCGCGCAGTGCGCTCGCGCATTTCATCTCGGCCGCGCCAGGCGGCGTGATCGTCGATATCGATGGTGACGGCATGCTCGCGCATGTCTTGCAGGAAGAGGCGCTCGATGCACCGCAACTTGCAGCGCTCGAAACGCAAGTTGTCCAAGCGGTTGATGGAGCGGCTTCATGATCGCGCTCGCCGCCGCAGGCGTCCTGTTAGCGCTCATGGCGCTCGCGCTGCCGCGCCTCGTCAACGGGCCAACGCTTTACGATCGCGCGCTCGCTGCGCATGCGATTGTTTTCATCGCGGCGCTCGCGGGGGCTGCGCTCGCGATTGGCGCGGGGGCGCCGCGCTGGATCGATGTGGCGATCGTGCTGGTGTTCGCTGACCTCGCCGTCGCGGTGTGCGTGCTGAAGGTGTTCCGTCATCGCTCGCTGCAACCGCCCGTGGGGCGCGCGAGTGCGATCGAAGAGGGCGGCGCATGAGCGGCGATCTGGCGACCATCGTCGATCTCGCGCGCCAGGCGCTTGCAGTGCTCGTATTTGGCGCTGGCCTCGCGTTCGTGTTGCTCGGCGTTGTTGGGCTGCTGCGCTTCCCCGATCTCTTCACCCGCGTCCATGCATTTTCCACGATTGCCGGCCTTGGCGGCGGCCTGACATTGTTTGGCTTCGCTATTCTTGCGTGGGATGCGCAGGCGAGCGTGCGGCTTGCCTTGCTCGCGCTTGTGATGGCCGGCGCGGGCCCGGTCATCGCGCATGTCACAGCGGGCGCGGCGCATGCGGCGGGCCTTGCACCGCTCTCTGGAAACTACACCGCGCCGCGTCCGGGCATCGAGCGCCGGCGGACACAGACATGATCGCGCCGCTCGCCCTGGATGCAGCGCCGCTCGCGGCAGCGTTGGCGTGCTTGCCGCTTCTGCTCGCGCTTGCCGTGTCGATGGCGCTGACGCGCGCGCTGTTCGCGATGGCGATGTTGTTTGCGGCGTTCGGCGCATTGGCCGCGCTGGCAGCGCTCGCGCTAGGCGCGCCGGTCGTCGCGTTGGCGCTTGCCGCACTCGCGGCGGGGCTTGCGCCAGTGCTGTTGCTGGGCGCGTTGCTGCTGAGCGCACGAACAGCCAAGCCGCGCCGCCGTCCGCCGGCGGTGGCGACGCCGCTCGCGACCGTGGCGGCGATTGGCGTTGCGCTGTGGGCCGCCCGCGATCTTGGCGCGGCGCAGGCGAGCACGGCGGCGCTTGAAGGCGCGCCAGCGCTTTGGCTCGGCGCCCTTGCTTTTGCGGCGGGCGCTGGCGCGTTTGCGCTGCTTGCGTTTGGCGAGCGCGGCGCGCTTGGCGGCGAACAGTCATGAGACAGGGCGATCCCGTCGCGCTGCGCGGCGCCGGCAAGGCGCTTGCGCCGATCCTGGCGCTGCTCGCGTTCGGCGTTGCGGCGAGCGGCGCGCCGGGCGCGGGCGTCGCTGGCGGCGCCATGTTGGCGCTCGGGCTTGCGTTGCACGCTCTCATCTTCGGCGCCGACGCTGCGCGCCGCGCAATCCCGCCCGTTGTATGGCGGCTGATCGTGCTCGTGGCCGCGCTTGGAGCGGCGCTCTCCGTGTGCGCACCCGATTGGCGTTATGCGCCGAACCTTCTGGAAGCGGCGGCGTGTGCGGCCCTCGCGGCGGGCGCCGCGCTTGCGCTGACGGCGCTGGCGGCGCGCGCGCCGACGCTGCGCGACGAGGATTGGTGATGTCGGCCGTGCACGTGTTGCAACTCGCCGTGCTTGCTGGCGCGCTGGCGCTGCTCGCACTGGGCGCGAGCATGGCGTTTACGTCTGCGAATGTGTTGAAGCGCCTCGTTGGCGTCGCGATTGCGCATGTCGGCGCGCTCACAGGCGCGCTTGGCCTTGAAGCGCCGGCGACTCTCGCGCTCGGGTGCGTCGCCGCCTTGTTCGCGACGCTCACGCTGGGAGCTGCGATCGTGGTGCGGTTGCAGGAAGATTACGGCGCCGTCGAAGGGCCGGAGATCGACGCCGCAGACCAGTATGACGAGCCGCCGGACGAGCCGCTCTGATGGCCGCGCTTCTCGACATCGCGCGCAACAATGCCGCCCTGATCGCTGTGCTCGCGCCATTTATCGGGGCGGTGCTCGCGGCGCTCTCACCGGCTGGGCGGTGGGCGTGCGCCATCGCCATGATCGCCACAACAATCTCGGCGGCGGCGGCGTGCGATCTCGCCGCGCGCGCGCTGACGCTTGCTGCGCCACCGCCGGCCGCGGAAAGCGGATTGGCGCTGCGCCTAGATGGCGTTGGCGCGTTCATTGGCGGCCTCGTGGCCGCGCTTGGCGCGCTGATCGCATGGGCGAGCCCGGCCTTTGTTACACGCACGCGGCAAGCGCCCTACGCGATTGCCTTCTTCCTGCTCGCGCTCACTGGCTGGATCGCGAGCGCGTACGCGGGCGATCTCGTGACGCTGCATCTTGCACTCACGCTCGCGAGCGTTGCGACGGTCGCGGCCGCCGCGCGCGGCGCCGAGCGCGATCGCGCGGCGCTGAGCGCCGCTTTGCGCTTGCTGATCGCAGCGGGCGTTGCCGGCGCGGTGCTCACGATTGGCGTTGCGTTGATTGCGCGATCGGGCGGAGGCGCCTCGTTCGCGAGCCTTGCGCATGCGCAACTCGCCGCCCCGGGCGCAGGCGGCGTCGGCTACGGGCTTGCGTTCGGCGCGCTGGCGATGATGGCGGGTGTCGCGCCACTTAATCTTTGGACCGCGGCGTTCTATGGACGCGGTGCGGCGCTAGCGGTCGCTGCGTTTGGCGCGCTCGGCGTGGCGGCGCTGCTTGGCGCGCTGACGCGGATCGCGGCTTATGCCGTGGTCGCGCCCGCGCTTGGAGAGGGCGTTTCGCGCGCGCTGCTGGCGCTCGGGCTGGCAAGCGTCGCGATCGGTTCGGTTCAAGCCGTCGGCGCGCGCGATTTGCGCCGCCTTGCTGCTTACGCCGCCGCCGCGCAGGCAGGATGCGTTCTGATCGCGGTCGCGATGGGGTCGCCTGCTGGATTTGCGGCCGCGCTTGTCCAGATCTTCGCGCTCGCGATTGCAGCGCTCGCGCTCACCATCGCCGCGCCTGCGCATGGCGCGCTCGAAGCGCTCGACGGTCTTGGCAGGCGCGCGCCGTTCGCGAGCCTTGCGCTGACGGCGGGCGCCCTTTCGCTGATGGGCGCACCGTTGACGCTCGGGTTTCTCGGGCGCTGGCGCTTGATCGAAGCGGGCGTTGGCGGCGGCTGGTGGTGGGCGGCGGGCGCGGTGATCTTCGCGTCGCTCTCGGCTGTGTTCTACGGCGGACGGCTCATCGAGCGCATCTACTTCCGGCGCGCGAGCATCGCGCATGAGCGCGCGCACGAGCCGTGGCGCATCTTCCTCGCGCCCGCGCTGGTGGTGGCGTTCGCTGGCGTGCTGATGGGCGCCGATCCCTCAATGCTGTTGCGCGCCGCTGACAACGCTAGCCGCTTCCTGACGGGCGCCGCGCCATGATCGCAGCGCATGTCCTTTTGATGATCTGCCTGGGTGCGCCGCTTGCGCAGGCGTTCGCCGCCGCCGCCGCGCCGCGCCCGCCCGGGCTGCGCGACACGTTGCAGATCGCGCTCTCGCTGACGCACTTCATCGCGGCGTGTCTCTTGTTCGGCGCGACACGGGGCGGGGCGGAGGCGCGCCTGGTGCTTGCACGGCCGCTGCCGCACGTGGAACTCGCGTTCGCGCTCGAGCCGCTCGGCGTCTTGATGGCCTTGGTGGCCTCGGGCCTTGGCGTGCTGCATGCTTTCCATAGCGCGGCGTATCTGCGCGCCGTGGCCGAGCCGGCGCCCGCACGGATGCAAGCATTCATGGCGCTCGCGTCGTTCGCCGCGAGCGCGCTGGCGTTCTCGGCCAACCTCTTCACGTTCTTCGTCGCCATCCAGGCGTTGACGCTGGCGACGTTTCCGCTCGTTGCGCATGCGGGCGACGACGAGGCGCGCCGCGCCGCGCGCGTTTATCTCGCGACGCTGCTCACGGCTTCGATTGGCTTGCTGCTGCCTGCGATCGTGTGGACGTACGCGATCACGGAGCGATTGGAGTTCTCCGCGCTTGGCGTGTTCGCGCAACCAGTGGATACGATCACGCTCAACGCACTGCTCGTGCTGTTTGTATTAGGCGTCGCCGCTGTCGGGCTGCCGCCGGTGCATCGGTGGTTGCCGAGTTCTGCGCTTGCGCCGTTCCCAGCCGTCGCCAGCATCCAAGGCGTGGCGGTGGCGAACGCCGGCGGCATCGGCGTTCTGAAGATCACGACCTACGTGTTTGGCCCGCGCTTGGCCGAAGCGCAGATCGCGGCGCAAGGCCTGATGGCGCTCGCGGGCGCGGCGATGTGCGCTGCGGCCCTCATTGCGCTTTCGAAGCAGGACATTCGTGAGCGCCTTGCCTATTCTATGATGGCGCAATCGGCGGCGGTGGCGATGGCCGCGCTGATCGCGCTACCGACGGGCACGTTCGCGGCGGCGCTGCAAGTTGTTGCGCAAGCATGCGCGGCCACGACGCTCGCGATGGCGGCGGCCACGGCGCACGCCGCGACCGGGCGCGATCGCGCAGCTGACTTTGCAGGACTTGGCCGCTTGATGCCGTGGACGTTCGCGGCATTCGCGCTGGCGGCCGCGAGCCTCATCGGCATGCCGCCGTTCTCAGGCGCCTGGGCGCGCCTGTGGCTCATCACGGCTGCCGCCGATGCAGGTTACTTGTGGGCTGGCGGCCTTGTAGCGCTCGCGGCCGTCCTCTCGTTCGCGCACTGGGGCCCGCTTGCATCGAACGCCCTTGTCGGGCCGGCGCCGCCGCCCGAAGCGCTGAAGCGGCCGGACGGCGCCTCGATTCTTTTGGTCGCGCCGGTGATTGTCGCGGCCGCGGCGACGGCGGCGTTGCTGTTCCTTGCCGATCCGATCGCGACGTTCCTCTCCGCCATTTGGAGGGCGCCGGCATGAGCGATCAAAGCCTCCGCAAAGCGGAGCGTGCCGCGATGCTTCAGCCGCGGCGGCTCGGCGGCGTGTTGCTCACGTTTGCGATCGTTGTGTTGATTGCAGGCGCCTCGGCCGCGCTCGACTTTGCTATGCCGCGCACGGGTGTTCCGGTTTGGGAGCGTCCCGGAGCTGCGCTCGTCATCGGCGCGGGCGCAGGCATTGTGGCGGCGCTCGTTGCATTCGTGCTGCGCTTTGCACTTGGACGCGGCGTCGAAGAGGAAGGGGGGCGCGATGCTGGCGATCGCGCTTAATCCCGGCTTCGTGATGCTCGCGGGTGCGCTGATCGTGCTCGCGGCGCCTGCGGCCGTCCGCGCGCCGGTGATGATCCTTTCCGCGATCGGCGCGCTCGCGCTGCTGCTCGCGCCAGACTATGGCCGCTACGGCGCGTTCGCGCAGATCGGCCTCACGATGGCGCCGCTCGCGCTCGACGCGCTCAATTACCTGTTTGGTCTCGCGTTCATCACCGCAACGATGCTGATCGCGATCTACGCGAGCGGGCGGGACAAGCGCTACGAAGACGCGGCCATCTTGCTGCTCGCCGGCGCGGCGACGTCCGCCATGTTTGTCGGCGACCTTGTAAGCTTTGTCGCGGCGGCCGAACTTGCAGGCTTGGCGGCGACCTGGATCGTGTTCTGCGCTGGCGAGCGCGGCGCCTATCGCGCAGGCGTGCGGCTGCTGATCTGGCAGGGGCTTGAGGGCCTGTTGCTGCTGGCGGGCGTCGCGTTTGTAATTTCCGACGGATTGCGCACCGAGTTTGGGCGGTTGGATGCGCGCACGATTGGCGGCGCGCTGTTCCTCGGCGGACTTGCCATACGCGTCGGAGCGCCGTTTGCGCATGTTTGGCTAAAGGACATCGTTCCGCGCGCTTCGCCGGCCGGCGCCGCGGCGCTCGCGGTGTTTCCCGCGCTTGTGGGGGTCTACGGACTCGCGCGCGCCTTTCCGGGCGAGCCTGCGTTGGTCTACGGCGCGCTCGGCATGATGGCGATCGGGGCAGCCTTCGCGTGCGCCGAAGATGATCTCCGGCGTGCGATGACCTATTCGCTGCAAGCGCAGCTTGGCATCGCGATCGCAGCGATTGGACTTGCATCGCCTGCTGGCTTGGCGGGCGGCGCCGCGCACGCCTTCACAACAACGTTTGCGTACCTCTTGGTGTTCATGGCGCTCGGCGTGTTCGTGCGCCGCCACGGATCTGCGAGTGCGGCGGCGCTGCAAGGGGCGGCGCATACGTCTCCCGCAACAACGGCGCTGTTCACTGTTGGCGCGCTTGCCGCCATCGCTGCGCCCGGCTTTTCCGTCTACGCCTCTTTCGCCGTCGCGCGCGAGGCGGCACGCGGAGATTTGCCGTGGCTTGCGCCAATCTTCGTGGCGGTAACGGCGTTGGCCGCCGCGCACACGCTGATGCGCCCGTTCCTTGTGATCTTCACGCCGCCGCGGCGGCCATTGCCCACGCCGCCACGCGCGCCCGTGTTTTCGATGCTGTTGGGAATGACGATCGCCGCTTTCCTCTGCCTTATGATTGGCGTTGCGCCTGGATGGCTTTATGCGCTGACGCCGCCGGGGCCGATCATGTTCTGGCCATTCGAGCCGGGCATTGTCGCCATGCAAGTGTCCGCGCTCTTCGGCGCCGCGGCGGCTTACATGGCGATCCGCGCATTGGGGCTTGCGCCCGGCGAACGTGCGCTCCGGCTAATGGACGTCGATGCGCTCTATCGTGGGCCGTTCGCGGGCGCGGGGCGATGGACCGGCGTTGTGATGCTGCGCCTTTACGGCGTTTGGCAAACCACAAGCGGCGCTGGCGCTGGCCGGCTTGGACGCGCCTTTGCGGCGTTCGCGCGCGCGGGCGACAGGCCATACCGCGACGCCTGGGGCGGGGCCGCCGGGTTTGCGGCGATTGTGATGGTGTTGGCGCTAATAGCAGTGGCGCAATTGTAAGTTCCGCTCCGCAATGCCTGCGGTGGACTATGCGCGCCGACAATCTTAGCGCGGCATTCACCAGAATTGTTATGCGCACATTAGTGTTGGACTTGATTTAGACCCAGTGTTCCTTAAATTGCGCGCGCGTTTGACTGTATAGGTTTCCGGACACTGATGGACAGCAAGACCGGCCTCGTGGACATGGCAGCCGAGATCGTGGCGGCCTATGTGAGCGCCCACCAAGTGCCTGCGCAGGAGCTGCCGAACCTGATCCGGCTCGTGCACAACGCGCTTCGCGAGGTGGATGGCGCTGCTCCTGTGGCGGCGGAATCCGCGCAAGAGCCGGCGATTTCGGTGAAGAAGTCGGTGACGCCCGACTTCATCATCTGCCTTGAAGACGGGAAGAAGTTTAAGTCCCTCAAGCGCCACCTGCGAACCCGCTACGGGATGTCGCCCGAGGAATACCGCTCGAAATGGGGCCTCGCGCACGACTACCCGATGGTTGCCCCCAATTACGCGAAAGCGCGCTCCGCGCTCGCCAAGCGGATGGGGCTTGGCACGGCGCGCCCGGCGCCGAAGCCGGAGCGCCGCCGCGCCGTCGCCGCCGACGATTAATTCTGCGTAATACAGGAAATATTTCCTAGGAAA